>CAMWGM010000016.1 GCA_947173755.1 uncultured Muribaculaceae bacterium | reverse complement strand
AAGAACTACTCTGCAATGAAACTGACCCTGATGCTTATGGGAGGTTAGGATTTCCTGATGCTCGGTCTTATTGGCATCTAGTATCATTCCGCTCCCGAAGGCATGCCTCACACCTGGAACATCCTCGAGATCGCAGCCTACGACTCTATCCCCCACGGCTGGCAGTCGTTCCTCTTCCCGATGACATTTGTCGGTTTCGGTGTGCTCGGCGCCATGTTCCCCTTCCACACATGGAGCCCCGACGGTCACGCTTCGGCTCCCACCGCGGTGTCGATGCTCCACGCCGGCGTGCTCATGAAACTCGGTGGTTACGGCTGTTTCCGCGTCGCCATCTATCTCATGCCTCAGGCTGCCCACGAACTTGCATGGATCTTCATCATCCTGACCGGTATCTCGGTTGTCTACGGCGCCTTCTCGGCATGCGTTCAGAACGACCTCAAATATATCAACGCTTATTCGTCGGTGTCACACTGCGGACTGGTGCTCTTCGCACTCCTGATGCTCAACACCACCGCCATGACCGGCGCTATCATGCAGATGCTCTCACACGGTCTTATGACAGCCCTCTTCTTCGCCCTGATCGGTATGATCTACGGACGTACACATACACGCGACATCCGCGAGATGGGCGGCATGATGCAGATCCTTCCCTATCTTTCGGTCTGCTACGTCATAGCCGGTATGGCTTCTCTCGGTCTCCCGGGTCTCTCCGGCTTCGTGGCTGAAATGACCATCTTCGTCGGTTCGTTCCAGCACACCGATCTCTTCCACCGCATCTTCGTTATCGTTGCCTGCTCGTCGATCGTGACCACCGCCGTCTATATCCTCCGCGTGGTCGGCAAACTGCTCTACGGTCCCGTCTACGACCAGCATCACCTCGCACTCACCGATGCCAAGTGGTGGGAGCGCCTCTCGACCGCCACTCTGATCGTCTGTGTGGCCGGCATCGGTTGCTTCCCCAACTTCTTCGAGCATCTCATCAACTTCACTTTCAGCCCCAAAATCTTCGCCGTGCTCGGCCTTAACTAATCGTAGGAAATGGATTACTCACAGTTTTTTGCAATGAAACAAGAGATTGCGCTTTTCATAGCCTTTCTCGTAGTGTTCCTCTGCGATACGTTCGCATCGCCCAAGGCCGCCAAGAGCGTTCCCGTCGTGGGTTGCCTCTGGATGGCTGCCATCGTAGCCTTCGGTTTCATCACCATCCCCTTCTGCGAAGAGACTGCGTTCGCCGGAATGTATGTCACCTCAAAGGCGATGTATGCCATCAAGAACATCCTCAATATCGGCGCTCTGATCGTGCTTGTCCAGGCCATGAAATGGGCCGACAGCGATTTCGTGTCGATCCGCCGCGGCGAGTTCTACGAACTCATCATGCTGACTCTGTTCGGCATGTATCTGATGATCTCCGCCCGCCACTTCCTGCTCTTCATCATCGGTCTCGAGACCGCTTCGCTTCCGCTCTGTGCTCTGGTCGCTTTCGACAAGAAGCGCTATGAGAGCCACGAGGCAGCCATCAAATATGTGCTCACCGCCGTATTCTCTTCTGCCATCCTCCTGATGGGTCTCAGCCTCGTCTACGGCCTGACCGGCACTCTCTACTACACCGGCATCGCAGCCACTGTCAGCAGCAAGATGGGTGTCATGCTCGCCGTCGGTCTCGCATTCGTGATGGCAGGCTTCGGCTACAAGATCTCGCTCGTTCCCTTCCATCTCTGGACCGCCGATGTCTATCAGGGTGCCCCGACTCCCGTCACCTCCTACCTTTCGGTCATCTCGAAAGGTTCGGCTGCTTTCGCCTTCCTTGTCGTGCTGACTCAGGTGTTCGGAACAGTCTACTCCGGGATGTGGGAATGGATGCTCTATGCTCTAATCATCCTGACCATAACCGTCGGCAACCTGTTCGCCATGCGTCAGGTCAACATGAAGCGCTTCCTCGCCTTCTCATCGATCTCGCAGGCCGGTTATATCATGCTGGCAGTGATGGGTGACACTCCAATGGGAATGTCGGCACTGATGTTCTACGTGCTCGTCTATATCTTCTCCAACCTCGCCGCATTCGGCGTGATCGGAGCCATCGAGAATGCGACCGGCAAGGTGGAAATGACCGATTATAACGGCCTCTACAAGACCAATCCCCGTCTCGCGCTGACGATGATGCTGGCTATGTTCTCGCTGGCAGGTATTCCTCCCTTCGCAGGCTTCTTCAGCAAATTCTTCGTGTTTACCTCGGCCCTGAACGGTACCGGCTCGGCAGCGCTCTATGTGCTCGTGCTCATCGCGTTGATCAACACCATCATCTCCCTCTACTACTATCTGCTCGTAGTAAAGGCAATGTTCATCAACGACTCAGATCAGCCGATCGCCACATTCCGTTCGGCCTGCTCCGAACGTCTGGGTATGTGGGTCTGTGTGGCCGGTATCATCCTCCTGGGTCTCTTCAGCCCGATCTACAACTATCTGCTCACCATCGCGTGAACCGACTGTCCCTACTGACGTCCCACACGAAATAATAGTCTAATCTCCGACCTGCCGGATTTTTCCGGCGGGTCGGATTTAATCCAAAATAATGTACTCTTCCGCTCCCGGTCCGATCGGAGTGTTCGACTCCGGCTATGGCGGTCTTACGATCCTCAAGGAGATCCGTAAGGCTTTGCCCGACTATGATTATATCTATCTGGGCGACAATGCCCGCACTCCTTACGGAACGCGTTCGTTCGACGTGGTATATGAGTTCACGCTTCAGGCCGTGAAGAAACTCTTCGAGCGCGGTTGCCGCATGGTAATCCTCGCCTGCAACACCGCCTCGGCCAAGGCTCTCCGATCAATCCAGCAGAAAGACCTGCCTCTTCTCGATCCCGAGCGCAGGGTGCTCGGCGTTGTGATTCCGACAGTGGAAGCCATCGACAAGATCACCAAAAACGGCAATATCGGTGTGCTCGGAACCCAGGGCACCGTCTCCTCAGGTACTTATGACATCGAGATCGCCAAATTCTTTCCCCGATTCCGCACAGTCTCGCAGGCATGTCCGATGTGGGTGCCTCTGGTGGAAAACTGCGAGTATGACAAACCGGGCGCCGACTATTTCGTGCGCAAGAATGTGGAGGTTCTTTTCGCCGAAGAGCCCGATATCGACACCATCATCCTCGGTTGCACCCACTATCCTCTGATGCTCCCCAAGATCAGGGAAGCGGTCGGCGGCCGTGCCGAAATCGTCTGTCAGGGGCCGCTTGTAGCCGCAAGCCTGAGCAACTATCTCGAGCGTCATCCCGAAATGGCAGAGCGTTGTACGCGCGGAGGAACCGTGGAATATCTCACGACCGAAAATCCTGACCGCTTCGCTGCCGCGGCTGCAAATTTTGTGGACGGTCCTGTTGAAGCCAAACGTGTCGAACTCTGAAAAAGGAGAATCAGGTGAAAACTTTTGTCAAGCATCTACTGACTTTGACCATCCTTGTCCTGACGGGGTGTGCCGATCATGTCGATGATGGTCCGGAAAAGGTGGGCCGTCTCTTTTTGAGTGTCGAGATAGATCCGACGCTCAGGATGCCTGACGGGAGTGTGTCTGAAATCACCGCCGCCCATAATCTGGACGCTGCAGACGTGAGCCTGACTCTTGTATCAATGTCCGGCGAATATTCCCACACCTGGACCTCACTGGCGGATTTCGAACAGGGTGACGACTATTACACCGGCCTGTACTTTCTCTCAGGAGATGCCGGGAAGGATGCCGAACAAGGGTTTGAGACGCCTCGTTTCACAGGTTCGGCGACCGTAGATATCGGCGACCGTAGAGACGGACTTGTCAACCTTGTGCTGACAGCCGGGAGTTCATTCTTTACGGTGACCTATACTTCAGCCTTTACTTCGGCTTTCCCCGGAGCCTTTCTTTCGCTTCAGGGAGGTAAATCGCAGGAATTCTCTTTCCCGGCCGGTGAGGACAGGATGCTTTGCCTCGATCCGGCAGAAATCGACGGTTATATCACTCTTCCCGACGGTGTGCGGTTCAGGGGTTACTCAATCCCCGCCACAAAGAGCGGCACAATCTATCAGATCACGGTAGATGCCGGCAATTCCGACGGAGTAGATTATATCTCCATCTTCTATCCCGGGGCAGAGCCGCAGAAAACCCTTCTCACTCCGGAATTTCTTGCATCCGAAGGTCCCACGGTAGAGATAAACGGACTCGAATCATTCAGTCTTTCTCTTCCGGAAGGAGAAAGTGCAACCGAGCCGGTCATCGGCGAAATCAAGGCTCCCGGTGCTAAACTGAAAAGGGTGATTTTCACCACAAACTCAGCATCGCTCGCACGGCAGGGAGTCCCGGCGCAGACAGATCTGCTGTCACTGCATCCGCAAAACGTGCTTGATTCTCTCGGACTCAGAACTTCCCTCAATGCCGATGGAGGAACGATTGATCTGACTGAATTTCTCGGATCATTGGTATATCTCGAACAGCAGAACGCAGTTTCAACATTCTCCTTGATGGCCGAGGATGTGACGGGTCGCGTCAGCAATCTGTCGACTCTCACCGTCACCACCACTCCGATCGATCTCAAAGTGGTCGAGGTGACTGAGGCTGTCATGGGTGCTGACCAGGCCGAGATCACGATAGACTGTTCCGCCACCGACTTTGCGTCGCGTGTCGTGATCGAGACTGCCGATGCCGACAGCATCTGGCATCCTCTTACGCCTGAAAATATCATCTCCGTTTCGCCGGGACGATATCGGCTGACAGTCAACGTGGGCGAAGGTTCGACGGATGTGGCGATGAGAATTGTCTATTGCGACGAGGTCAGAGCCACCTTCAGCGTGAAGCGCCGCATGCCTGAATTCTCGCTCATTGTCGATGCCTATGCCGCATTCGCCAATATTCTTGTCGAACCTAAAGATCCCGCTCTCACCGGAAAAATTATTTCCCGTGTGCGCGTCTACGTAGACAATAAACCTTACAATCTCTATCAGACTACGCCTGAGAAACGGATTCTGACCATCATCGGCCTGTCGCCCGCGACAACCTACAGTGTCAAGGCCACAATGATGGATGAGTCGGCTCCGGCGATGAAGTTCTGCACGCCCGTAAGTTTTACCACCGAAACGACACCCCAACTCTTCAACGCCGACTTCGAGGAGCGCCGCGACGGTCCTGTCTATACCGATCTCCCGTCGGGCGGCCTCTTCTCGCAGACCACGGTCGAGATTTTCAACCGTCAGCACAAGGTGTCCTATAACCTCCGTATCCCCAAGGGATGGACAACCGTCAACGACAAGACGTTCAATCTCCGCTCGACCAACCACAACACGTGGTATATGCAACCGTCCACCTACTCGCTGACTTCGCCGGTGCAGAACGGCACGTTCTCCTGCGAACTCCAGACTGTCGGCTTCGATCCGGACGGAGAGAAAATTCCTCCTTATGCACAGACGGGAGCGCCTTACCTCGACTACTCGCCAGTCGTGCCGAGAATCAAATTCAAGGCAGCCGGAAAACTGTTCCTCGGAAACTATTCGTTTGATCCGTCAACCATGACCGAGACCTACAGCGAGGGAATCTCGTGGGGATCGCGACCGATGTCGATCAACGGTTATTATATCTTCTCTCCGTGCGACGACGACCGAAGCGACACGGGACTCGTAATGATCGAAGTGCTCGGAAACGTGGATGGAGAAGGAGAGACGGTCATAGCCTCCGGCCGTCTTGAACTTCCGCTCTGCACGGGGTGGAAAGCGTTCTCGCTTCCGCTCATGTATTCACACTTCGGCGTAAAGGCGCGCCGGCTCAAAGTCATGTTTGCCTCCTCGCGTCATGCCGGATCGATAGGAGAGGAGTCGGCCTCGATCATCACCACCATCGATCCGGTCAGCGCCACCTCAAAGGGGGGACGTCTCTCACTCGACAACGTTTATCTTTCATATTGAAAGTATGATCAGACTCAAAGCCATAATCCTGACACTGCTCACGCTGACGGTCCTGGCTGCGATGCCCCAGCAGGCATCGGCACAGACGGAGTTCCGTCGCGATCTGGAGCAGATAACGTTTATTCCCCGCGGCCAGTGGATCACGGGAGTCAGCGTCAGTTACTCTCAGACTGATATGAAGGACTATCAGTTTCTGATTATCGAAAACATCAAGGGTGACACCTACAATTTCAAGGTATCGCCGATGCTGTTCTATGCCTTCAAGGATAATCTGGCGCTCGGTGGCCGGTTTGCCTATCAGCGTTCACGCACGAGTCTCAACTCGGCCGACGTCGTTCTCGATTCGGAGACCTCTTACTCGGGGGGACCGATGTTTGCCCTCTCCCACAGTTATTATACCACGGGAGCGTTCCGCAACTATATCTCGCTCGGCCACTCGATGAGGTTCGGCTTTTTTAACGAGGTGCAGTTGCAGATCGGGGGAGGCCAGAGCAAGATCATCAACGGTGACGGTGACGACCTGACCGGAACCTACGCCCGCACGTTCGGGCTCAGTGTCGGTCTGACGCCGGGCGTCATAATGTTCCTCAACAATTATTCAGCCCTGGAGGTTTCGGTGGGTGTGCTCGGGTTCAATTACACCAACACGCGTTCGATCACCGACCAGATCTATGTGGCCAACACCGACGTCAGATCGGCAAATTTCCGCATCAATCTTTTCTCGATCTCCTTCGGAGTGGCATTCTATCTCTGATCATCCTCATCACGACGCATTATGCTGAAACGACTTTCCACACTGCTTCCGCTGCTGCTCGCGGCCATCGCCGGGGGATGCTTGGCCCAGGCCCCGACAGAGATGCCCGACACGCTCACTGCCGGAATCGATTCGGTGGTGACGACAGTGACAACCGTCCGCACCGTCTATTATAACCCGGTCAAGACCGTCCGGACATTCCGGACAAATTCAGAAGAAACCACCGGCACGGCCATATCGCCGCGTGACACGGTCTATATCGGCCGTGTAGATACCGTCTATGTCGATCGTCCGGCTGACGGCAACCGTCGTCTTCCGGATGCTCCGGGCGCCGAGCATCACTATCTCCGCAACGCCAACGGCAAGATCATCCTTGCCTCGGTCGATGACGAACTGCTGGAGCGTAAGGTGCTCGTCGGGACCGACACAGTGCCGTTCATCCTGCCTGAACGCAACTTCGGACGTTATCACCGCGGTCTTTACAACTTCATGTTTATCCCGAAGGGACAATGGATGTTCGCTCTGACCGCAAGTTACGGCGAGTTCAATACCGCCGATCTCGAGATGCTCTCGGTGCTTAAGGATTTCTCGTTCAAGGGCAAGATGTATTCGCTCCAGCCTTCGGTGAGTTACTTCTTCCGTCACAACCAGTCGATCGGTCTGCGCTTCAAGTTCAACAATGCCAGGGCTGACCTCGGTGGGCTGTCGATGGACTTCGACGACGATCTGAACTTCTCAATCTCGGACGTGAGTTATTATTCGCACACCTATACCTCGTCGATTTTCTACCGCAACTATGTCGGACTGGGGAGCGAGAAACGCTTCGGAATCTTCAACGAGGTGGACCTTTCGTTCGGATCGGGCAAATCGGTCTTCAGCCGCCTCTACAACTCGGAGCCTAAGGAGACCTCGACCTACACCACGAAATTCGGCCTCAACTTCTCGCCCGGCTTCACGATGTTCCTGATGGACAACGTATGTTTCAACGTCTCCATCGGCGTGTTCGGTCTTCATGTCACCCACGACCGTCAGGTGACCGACGGTGTCGATGAAGGAAGCCGCACATCATCGGGAGCAAATTTCCGCCTAAATCTGTTCAACATTAACTTCGGAATCGGTGTCAGCATCTAAAATATCAGCAATCGCGATCGCCTTAACGGCCGCTTTCGCCTTACTCAGCGGATGTATCAAGAATAACATCCCTTATCCGCGTATCCAGGTGTCGTTCACATCGATTGAAGTCGAGGATGCTCTCCAGGCTCCCACCATTGACTCGCTGGCCATGACGGTGACGCTCTATCTGAGCGAACGTGTCAATCCTGCCAACGTGGTTGTGAACGGATTCACACTTTCGCCCACACATGCCGAGTGGCCCGACTCGGCTGCATGGCTCAACGGGATCGATCTCACCGAACCTGTCACGACAACCCTGACGCTCTATCAGGAGTATGACTGGGTGGTCTCGGCCGTCCGCGATGTGGAGAGATACTTCACGGTCGAGCAACAGGTAGGAGCGTCGGTGATCGACGTCGCCGGGCGCCGTGTGATCGCCTACGTGCCCGAGAACGTCGACCTGACCCGGCTGAAAGTCACATCCATCAAACTCGAGGGTGTGACAGCCACGATGGATCCCGACATCGACGGAAAGGAAGTGGATTTCACCCATCCGGTCGATGTCACCGTCACGGAATTCGGCAAGAGCGAGGTGTGGACCATTTATGTGCTCACCACCGAGGCTACGGTCACGACCGAGAGTGTCGACGCATGGACATGTGTGGCATGGCTCCACGGTACGGCCGAGGAGGGTAAGGATAACGGCTTCGAATACCGTCGCGCCGACTCGGACACATGGCTGAAAATGACCCCGTCGCAGATCACGGTCGACGGCGGATCATTCACGGGCCGGCTCACGGGTCTTTCTCCCGAGACAACCTATGTGGCCCGCGCATACAGCGGCGAGGAATATGGGGCAGAGGTGGAATTCACCACCCAACCGACTGCCCAGTTGCCCAACGGTGACTTCGAGAACTGGTGGCTTGACGGAAAAGTGTGGTGTCCGTGGGCTGAAGGAGGAGAGTCGTTCTGGGATACGGGCAACAAGGGTGCCACGACACTCGGAACCTCCAACTCATTCCCGTCGGACGACACACCGACCGGCACAGGCCGCAGCGCTTGTCTCGAGACCCGCTTCGTGGGCATCGGAGTGATCGGCAAACTCGCGGCGGGCAATATCTTCGCCGGAAGATATGTGCGCACCGACGGAACGAACGGCATCCTTTCGTTCGGACGACCTTTCACCGTCAGACCCACTCATCTGAAGGGCTGGATGAAGTATCACTCGGTGCCTATATCGTCGACCACTTCCGGATTTGAGGATCTTAAGGGGGAGCCTGACACCGGAATCGTCTGGATAGCGCTGATCGACAGCGACGAGCCGTTTGAGATACGCACCAACCCCAAGAACCGTCAGCTTTTCGACCCCGAGGGGGACTATGTGGTTGCCTATGGAAAACTCGAGTGGAACACCGATGTCACCGAGTGGACTCAGTTTACGATCGAACTGGATTACAAGTCGACCTCAAGAGTGCCCAAGTATGTGCTCTGCACATGTTCGGCGTCAGCTCTGGGCGATTACTTCACCGGCGGCAACGGCTCGGTGCTGATGGTGGACGATCTGGTGCTCGATTTCGACTACACTTCACCGAACTAACCTCACACAGAATTTGTTATAAGAAAAAGCAACGCATAAGTCTCACCTGAAAATCGAAAAAAAATATGAAACGTATCGTCACTCTGCTTACATTAGTCCTGGGCGTAATGATCAGTTCGCCTCGTGCTGCCGCATTCGATCTCAATTCAATCCTCGGCAGTGTGTCGGGCTCCGGGCAGAGTACGGACTCGACAACCACCACGACGGCTGACGGGAAGGGACTCGGCGATATGATCGGTGGGGTTGCGGCGGCTCTCGGCATAGGCAACGACAAGGCCACCATAGAGAGCCTGGCGGGCGACTGGGCGTATGTCGGGCCGGCAGTGACATTTGTCAGCGACAATTTCCTTCTGAAGGCGGGAGGTGCCGCGGCCGCGAGCACTATCGAGAAAAAACTCGAGCCTTATTACAAGAAGGCACGGCTCGAGAATCTCGTGCTGACGATCGGCGCCGACTCGACCTTCGTCATGAAGTCGGGACGCATAAAACTGCAGGGTGTCATCGAGCGTAACGCCGATTCGGGAAACTACCAGTTCAAGTTCAATGCAGTCAAGGGCATCAATATCCTCACCATGCCCGCCTACATAAAACTAACAGGCAAATCGAGGCTGGCTCTGACATTCGATGTCTCAAAACTTATCAAACTGATTGAAGTGGCAGGTTCCGTGAGCGGCAGTTCCACCATCAAGGGAGTGTCAAGTGTCCTCAACCAGTATGACGGTCTGACAGCGGGCTTTGACCTCAAACGCACCGAAAAATAAAAAAACGAGGTGTGGCTGAGGTAAGCGTTATCATTCCGGCTTACAATGCAGAGAAATTCATAGGCGAGTGCATAGAAAGTGTGCTCGCCCAAACTTTTCACGACCTTGAGATAGTGGTTGTCGACGACGGTTCGGCTGACTCAACAGCCGAAATCGCTGCTTCATATCGCGGAGTAAAGGTTATTCTTAAACAAAACGGCGGACAGGCTGATGCCCGCAATTACGGTGTAAGCCACTCGGGGGCGCCATATATCGCGTTTGTCGACGCGGATGATATGTTGCACCCCCGGGCCATAGAATGGCTCTACAGAGGCAAAGGAGAGGCTTTGGTGGCTGCGGCTACATTCTCCCACAGGCTTGAGGGACTCTGCAGCGCACCTCCAGTGTTCAATATCGTGACGGCTGAGGAGGCTATCCGGGACACTCTCTATCAGCGTGCCGGGGCAGTGCCATCGCCGTGTGCCAAACTGGTGGCCCGGGAGGTGATGGAGGCTGCGCCGTTCAGGGCAGGGAAGTGGTATGAGGATCTCGACTGGTTTTACCGGGCCTATGCCGTGGCTGGAAAGGTGGCGATGTCAGACAGCGCTATCTATTTTTACCGGCCTAATCCCGAGAGTTTCATCCATACTTTCTCACGACGCCGTCTCGATGTGCTCGAAGTGACGCGCCGCATCGAGGAATGGGTCGGCGTGAATTATCCCGGTCTTGTTCCCGCTGCCCGCGACCGAAGGCTGAGCGCGAATTTCGACATCCTGACGCGCATTCTCGCCGGTGAGGGGGAGGGTGTGCTGACAGATGCCGAGCAACGCGAGGTGATCAGCGAGACTTATGCCATTATCCGAAATTACAGGCGTGAGGTGATGCTGTCCTCGTCGTCACGACTGAAAAATCGGGCAGGGGCTGTTTACTCGCTTCTGGGGCTGAAGGCGCTGAAGTTGGCTGCAGTGCTTAGAGGAAAGGTTTTTTCATGTTGACTTAGGTTTGATTTGTTTGACACTGCAAAGTTACTACCGGCGGCTGGGGAAAATAGTGCGATAATGATCCTTTGTTAAAATCCATAATGTATAATTGGGGAGGTGAATAATACATAATTAACTGGATGGGTGAGAGTTGAAGATCTTCGATCTACCTTTTGCTTTATTTTATGACGCTACCCCACCTACACTCGCGATTCTCACAATGACGCTTGCGCTTTTATTGTGAAATCGCTCGCTTAAGGTGGGGTTACGAAGGGTTGAGGGTCTTCGACACTCCGAATGCGGAGAGTGGAGAACTAAGAGCGGAGAGGATTGAGCAATAATAATGTACTTTCATAATTCATAATCGAGAGAGTGGGAGAGTTGATGGGTGTTGATTCATCTTTTGTCTGTTTTTTTATTTCACGGAAATACCGTTAAATAAGAGTGCTATAATTTTTGATAACCATTTCATTTTGGATCGGACGGGAACATGCCCCACCGGTAACTTTTTTTCAACTTAAAAATAGCATTGACTATCTCCACAAGATCAAAATGACTAGCGTATGCACATTCCGCAACATTGAAATAGGACATTATTCGATTTATTATTGTATTTTTGTCAAATGAAGAGTATTCTGACATTAGTTCAACATATTATAGTTTGACAACCATTCTATAATATATCCATTGACAATGTGGAATGCGCAGTATTTTTTATCAGATCTAACATTCATCAAATAGTATAAATAACTTATAGAATATCATAGAGTTCAGCTAAACCTAAAACTTTAACCTCTCAATCTAATTACATTTTTAATGGCAAAAATTGCACATCTCCCGCTTTGCAATTTTACATTGCTGCGGGTACTTATGGCTATATCTTTCGCCGTAGGGATCACAAACTATGCTGTTGGGCGCCAACTTACGCCCAACGAGGCTTTGTCTCGTTTGAAAGATTCATCCATGTCCAAAGCTTCAAATCTTAACATTGGATTTGACTCTCAGTTTCAATTGATGCGAAGTATTTCGCTTGATAAATCTGAGCAACCGGGGGTATATTTGTTTTCACAAAATCACAATCGTGTAATAGTCGTTTCTGCTAACGATTGCGCCCCGGCTCTGTTAGGTTATTTCGATAATTCCGACGCCAACCTTTCGGCCACCGATGAATTACCTGATAATCTTGAATATTGGCTCCATGAATATGTTGCCCAAATTCAGTATGCTGAAGAAAATCCGGGAACGATGGAAGAAGTTTCATTCGATTCTTCGAAACCGGCGATCGATTTTTTAGTCAAAACAAAATGGAATCAGGATGAGCCATACAATCTCCTCTGTCCTGAGTTCAACGGCTATCACTGCGTCACAGGGTGCGTCGCTACAGCTTTCGCTCAGGTAATGAATTATCATCAGTGGCCTGAGCGTGGACGAGGCAGTCACTCCTACTCTGTTAACTATTCTGATGTTGGGCTGCGAGATTATTCCATCGATTTCTCCGAACTTGAATTTGACTGGGAAGCAATGCTCAACGAATATGATGATAATAGCGATCAACGCAGCAAAGATGCTGTTGCCACACTGATGAAAGCTTGCGGTTATAGTGTAGATATGCAATATACTACTTATTCCAGCGGCGCCGTAACGCAGAAAATTGTCAGCGCTTCTCATGACTATTTTGATTATTCCGCAAATTCATATTATGCAGAGCGGAATAATTACACTTCTCAGCAGTGGGCAAATCTCGTTTATGATCAACTTTCAAAAGGACTCCCTCTGATTTATTCCGGTAGAGACGGTGTGTGGCTAAATTCAAGTGGACATTGCTTTGTTTGCGACGGATATGATGGAGATGGTTTCTTCCACTTCAATTGGGGATGGGGAGGATATTGTGATGGCTGGTTCCTGCTGTCTGCTCTAACACCGGGGGGCGTAGGTATAGGCGGATCGTCAAGCGGATATAATGTCAACCAGGCATGTATTGTCAATTTTTATCCCTCACCAAAAGATATTGAAGCCACAACCGGCTATTTAGGCGCAGACTTGGGGTTCAACCAAGAGAATACTCAGATATATACACAAGTTATCCCGGAGAATCCGTCCCTCGCCAATCCTTTGATGTCATTTGCCATCGAATTTTCTTCTAAAAATTTCGGTAAAACGTTTTTATTAGAATTAGGGAACGTTCCTTTAGATGGTGATAACATCTATCGTCCCCAACATTCGTTTAGTTATGAGGAACTTACATCCATTGGTATGACTGACGGTAGTTACGATGCTAGTTTTGTATACAATAGCAATGGTGAATGGTCACATCTTTTATATGACACGAATAAACCTTCAGCCGTAAATGTTACGCTGACCGGTAATGAAATCATTCTCTCCGAACCCGAAAAAATCTGTCCTGTTAAGGCTTCGGACGTTAAGTTCAATGGTTCTTATACCATAATTAAAGGTCTGGATAACGAGTTATCCTATGTTGCAACCAATGATAGCGACGAACCAATTTATTGGGTTTCTCGCCATTATCTTGTTCCTGTAGGACAGAGTCCCAATACTGTATCTAAGTCAATCTTCAACACAAATCTTGTCTTAGGTCCTAACGAAACGCGCCTTGTCTCACTGCCGATTCCTAAGGATAACATTGGTTCTTTGGATAATGGAGAATATTATGTCGCGATTGAGGCGGGTCCTCAATTTAGTTCTACGACATACGTTTACTCGGATCAAAGTGTAATTTTTAATATCACTGACACATCCGAGGCTCTATCTGACGGAATATTTGTATATCAAGATCTTGGCAACGGTAGTCTTGCTATAATCGGAACTGCAGACGCGGGTGTTAAAATCGGTGGCGATGTCATTCTTCCTGAGATAACCCGGATTAATGGCACCCAATATCAGGTCACCGAAATAATATGCTCGATATCCGATCTCATTGATATAAATAATCTCACCGGTCTTGACATTAGAACTCCGATCACTGAGATTCCCGATTATCTTTGCTTCTGGGCTCCACATCTAAAATCAATTAGTTTTCCTTCAACCATTCAAACCATTGGTAAATATGCATTCTCTGGATGTTACGAGATTTCCGGCGAGCTTATACTTCCGGAATCACTTTCTTCGATTGGAGACGGTTCGTTCTATGGTTGACGCGTATTAACATGAGATCTGCAACTTCCGGACGCACTTACTTCGATTGGTTAAGCTGCATTCTATGGT
>CAMWGM010000015.1 GCA_947173755.1 uncultured Muribaculaceae bacterium | reverse complement strand
GTGTATGGCAAGGAAGTGAAAGATGTTCTAATTTTGCTGCGTGAAAAAGGACTGACAAGTGATTTCAGGGCGCAACTGTACGTGATCACTTTCCCGCACCGCTCAGAATGAGCGAGCGACGTCAGACAGTTATCCCGGCTCGCGCAAATCAGTAAATTATTAATAAACCTCCCACATGTCACGTTTCAACCGACTTCTCATTCTGCTGTTATTTCTCAGTTTCGTCACGGTCACTTCACGCGCTGATAATGAACTCACACTCTGGGGCCGAGTCAAGACAGCGCTCACCAAGAGCGATTTGCCCGAGGCTATGGTGCTATGGCCCGACTCGACAGGTGAGAAAACCGATACCATCCGCTGTGATAAGTTTACTTTTACGCAGTCTGACGGCACGAAGTACCATCCTTCCTATTTCGTCGTGGATGTCCCCAGGGTCGACTCGCTCTATGTGTTCGAGGTTATCTGTGATGGCTATCGGCCGCAGACGGTGACCTATCGTGTGGACAAACTCAAGAAACGCGAGAATCAGAGGGAGATGCCGGTTGTCTTCATGGAGCGTGCGCCCCATCAGCTCAAGGAGGTCACAGTGACAGCCTCGAAGATCAAGTTCTATAATAAAGGTGACACGATCGTCTTCAACGCCGATGCTTTCCAACTGGCCGAGGGCTCGATGCTCGACGGGCTCATCAGCCAACTTCCGGGCGTCGAACTCAACGACGACGGCCAGATCCGTGTGAACGGCGAGTTTGTCGAGTCGCTTCTTCTCAACGGCAAGGAGTTTTTCGACGGCAACAACCAACTGATGCTCGACAACATCGCCGCTTATACCGTCAAGAACGTGGAGGTCTATAAAGGTCAGACCCGACAGGAAAAACTGAAGGGTGAGGACAAGGACACCAGGCATCTCATCATGGATGTGCAACTCAAGAAGGAGTATAACGGGGGATGGGTTGCCAACGCCCAGGTGGGAGCCGGCACTCACGGGCGATATTCGGGGCGCCTCTTCGCACGCTGGTTCTCGGAGGTCCACAGTCTGACGCTGATCGGAAACATCAACAACCTCAACGACAACCGCCGTCCCGGGCGTGCTGATACATGGACCCCCGACATGATGCCTGACGGCACGCGCTCCTACCGCATGGCTGCCGCTGAATACAGTTACTCGAATGCCGAGGAGACTGCCGACGCCGATGCTTCGATTGTGTTCGAGCAGTTGCGCACGAATGAATTCACCACCTCGTCAGTCACGAATTTCTTCGATACGGGCAATACATATGAGAACAGATTCACCCGATCGAAGACCACCGACACAAAGGTGGAGTCGAAGGTAAATCTCTACAGTCGCACCAGCAAATACTATGGCTACCTCAATCTGTCGGGACTCTACCGGAAGAAGGAGGAGCGCTCGAACGATCTTTCGGCCACATTCGACACCGAGCAGAAGGATGTCGATATGGAGGCGATCGAGACAATCTACACCGAGGCTGATCCCGAACGTCTGAAGGCAGTCATCAACCGGGCCGTCACCCGCACCGACGGCACGAGCCGGCGCATCGATCTGCGCGCCACTCCGGGAGGAAGTCTCAAATTCGGGGCCGACCGTCTTAGCCTGGAGACCTATATACGTTATAACTCCGAAAAAGAGGAACGCTGGAACGACTATACGATCAACTACGGAGCCGATCCGACCCCGGCTGTGCGTCGCCGGCAGTATTTCGACAACTCGCCCAATTACCTGCTCACTTCGGTGAGCAATCTGTCATACGCTATGAATTTTGATAATCTGTATGTGCGACTGAACTACGAATACCGGTTCAGCGATCATCAGAAGGACTCCTATATGTATGCTCTCGACCGTCTGGCCGACATGGGAATGTTCGGCACACTTCCCGCCGGTTATCTCGACGCGCTCGATCCGGCCAACAGTTATACCTCACGGAGCATACAGAACCGACACTCGATCGAGCCGACGCTTCAATATATTAAGGATTTCAAAAACAAGTCGACCCTGATGCTGCTGATCTCGCCTTCTTTCCGGTTCAATCACGATCATCTCAGTTATTGGCGCGCCGGTCGCTCGCAACTCGTGCGTCAGAGCGATTTTCTGGTCGCAGCGGGGAGTTACGATTGTATGGCAAGATTTTATTTTACTCCCGAAGACAGTCTGGGCAGACGCATGAAGAACTCCATAGAGTATCAGTTACAGGTGTCGCCCACCACCGCCGATCCTTACGACCGTCTCGACGTGATCAACGATGCCGATCCCCTCAACATCTATGTGGGAAATCCCGATCTGGTCACGGCCTACAGTCTCAACCACAGATTCCGCTACAATTTCAATCCGTCGACAGCGGCACATCCGATATCGGAGATCGTTGAATTCAGTCTGGTGAACGACTATAATGCGCTCACGAAGGGATATCTGTATGACACATCTACGGGCGTGCGCACCACGCGCACCTATAATGTCGACGGTAACCGCGTCCTTACGCTGTCAAATACTTTCCGTCTGCAGTTCGGACGCAAGAACCAGTTCACGTTTTCGTCAAACACCTATGGATCGCTCCAGCGCTATGCCGATATGATCGGTGTCAATCTGAGCGCACCTCATCGCTCGATAGTCGACACGCGCACGCTCAGCGAGAAGATTGATTTCGCCTGGCAGATCGGAAATCAGACGCTGACCGCCCGCACGGTACTGACCGGGCGCCGGTCGACCTCGGACCGCGAGGATTTCTCGTCCATCAATGCCCGCCATTTCAGTTACGGACTGATCGGCAACTTCAAACTCCCGGCAGGGTTTGCCATCTCGACCGACTGCATGGTCTACACACGCCGCGGCTATGGAATGTCGTTGATCGACCGCAGTCAGACCATCTGGAATCTGCGTCTTTCCTACAATCCCCCGAAACTTAACCGCTGGGTGTTCATGGTTGACGGTTTCGACATGCTCCATCAGTTGTCAAACGTCAATTATGCGGTCAATGCCGCGGGACGCACCGTAAGTTACACCAACGCCCTTCCGCGCTACATCATGTTCTCGCTTCAGTACCGGCTCAACATCCAGCCGAAGAAGAAGTGATCACTCGATGAGGCGTTCGTCGGGGTTGAGCAGATAGAGTCTGCGCGTGGCGCGGGTTGTGGCGGTGTAGAGCCAGCGGTAGAAATCGAGTCCCTGGTTTTCGGGGGGAATGCCCCCGAGATCGACAAACACGTTGCGCCATTGCGCTCCCTGGGCTTTGTGGCAGGTGACGGCATAGGCATATTTCACCTGAAGGGCGTTGAAGTAGGGGTCGGTGCGCAGGCGGCGCAGACGCTGGTCGAAGGTGAGCGTCGGTTCATAGGCTTCCTGATCGGCCATTCGCATCCCGGCCAGCCGGCGCATGGCGTCGACGGTGAGCGATGCGTTGTCGTCGACAAGTGTGTCGAGAGTGATCTTGCAGTCGACTTCGATGTCGCGGTCGATGAGGCGCAGGGTGATGTCGGCGAAGCGGAAACCATATTTTTCTTCAGTGCCGCGGATGTCGGTGACGATGCCGACGTCGCCGTTGGCTATGAAATCGAGTTCCTTGATTTTCGCACTCCATGTGTAATTGTTCTTGGCCACGAGCAGGCGTTCCCCTTTGGAGAGTTCCTCCTCGCGGTCGAGGATGGTGGTGCGTATTCCGAGGTTGAACTGCGTGGCGCGTCGGTTGGAGCGTGTGATGAGTATGGTCTCGTCGGGACCCTCCTCCCGATAGAGTGTGCCGATCTTGTCGGCTACGTCGTCAGGCTCGACAACAGTTACGTCGTGAAAATTCTGAGTGAAGATACGTGCCTCAGGCAGTGGGTCGACCAGCATTGCGCGGCGCAGCCAGGTGGCGTTGTAGAGAATCCCCGAGTGACGGCTCTGGCGGACGGTGTCGGTCAGTGTGGCGCGGCTGACGTGGAGTCCCATATCCTTGAAACGTTTCGGCACCATGGCGGGACTCTCCGTAGATCCTACCGGTGGAAGCTGAGCCACGTCGCCCAGAAGTATCAGCCGGGTATTGTCGGCTGTGAAGACATATTCTATCAGATCCTCCAGAAGACCCGAGCCGGAGCGTCGGCCTTCGACATCGGTCTCGCCGTCGGATATCATCGATGCTTCGTCGACGATGAACACGCCGTTGTCGAGGTTGTTGTGCTGCAGGAACAGGTTGGAGCCCGACAGGTCGCCCGAGGCTCCGCGATAGATCTTGCGGTGGATAGTGAATGCCGGATGGTCGGCCGCTGCCGAGAAAACTTTGGCGGCGCGGCCTGTCGGGGCGAGCAGCACTACGGGGCGCCTGACTTCGGTGAGCGCCTTGACGAGTGCTCCCGTGAGCGACGTCTTGCCGGTGCCCGCATAACCGTTGACGATGAACACCGACTGTGACGGTTGGGCTCCCGAACAGAAACGCGAGAGGGCGCCGATCAACTGACGCTGCTGATCGTTGGGTGTGTAAGGAAGTTTCGACGTGAAGAGTGCCGCGAATTCGCCTGTTGTCATAAGGGTCAGGTGGTGGGCGCCGAGGCCGATGAGAGAATTTCGTCGAGGATCGCCACGGCTGTCTCAACTGTTTCGATGTTACGGAAGGCGAACGAGCGTTTGCCGTTGCGCTCGCGGATCTCGACATCGCGGGCGTGTGTTGCCGCATAGGTGAGGAGACGGCCGAACATCTCGCTCTGATAATAGGCCCGGTTGGTGTCGTCGACGAAGTAGGTGAACATTTTCCCCTGCTTGAGTGTCACTTTCTCGATGCCGAGGCGTCGGGCCATCCGGCGCAGGCGCGGGATGCGGAGGAGTTCGGCAGCAACGGAGGGGATATCTCCGAAGCGGTCCTCGAGACGGTGGCGGAAGTCGAGCAGGTCGCGCTCACGCTCGATACCGTCGAGTTCCTGATAGAGGGCGATGCGCTCGCTCTCGGTGGGGACATAGGTGGCGGGCAGAAGAAGCTCCATGTCGCTTTCGATCACACAGTCGGCCACATATTCCTCGCCGGTTTCCCCTTCGAGACGGTCAGCCTTGTCGATGTCGGCGAATTCCTCGGTGCGCAGTTCCGTGACAGCCTCGCGGAGAATTTTCTGATAGGTCTCGTAGCCGAGATCGGCTATGAAGCCGCTCTGTTCGGCACCCAGAAGGTTGCCGGCGCCGCGGATGTCGAGATCCTGCATGGCGATGTGGATGCCCGAGCCGAGTTCCGAGAAACTCTCGATGGCCTGGAGACGGCGGCGCGCCACGGGTGAGAGGGGAACGTGCGGGGGCACGAGCAGATAGCAGAATGCCTTCCGGTTGCTTCGGCCGACGCGGCCACGCAACTGATGGAGTTCGGAGAGACCGAAATTCTGGGCGTTGTTGACTATGATGGTGTTGACGTTCGGCATGTCGATGCCGCTCTCGATGATCGAGGTGGCGATGAGAATGTCATAGTCGTGGTTGGCGAAGTCGATGATGGTCTGCTCGAGTTTCTCGGGGGGCATCTGGCCGTGGCCGACAGCGATACGCGCGTCAGGCACGAGGCGACGCACCTGTGCCTCGAGGTCGTAGAGCCCTTCGATACGGTTGTTGACAATGAAGATCTGCCCGTTTCGCGAGAGTTCGAAGTTGATCGCCTCGGAGAGCATCTCGTCACTTCCGGCCGCCACGTTGGTGATGATGGGGTAGCGGTTGGCGGGAGGGGTGTTGATGCTCGAGAGGTCGCGTGCGCCCATGAGCGAGAACTGGAGAGTGCGCGGGATTGGGGTGGCCGACATCGTCAGGGTGTCGACGCTTACCTTTAACTGCTTAAGTTTCTCCTTGACAGCCACTCCGAATTTCTGCTCCTCGTCGATGACGAGAAGGCCGAGATCCTTGAATTTGACATCCTTGCCTATGAGGCGGTGGGTGCCGATGAGTATGTCGATCTTGCCGTCGGCGAGATCCTTGATGATGGCCTTGATCTGTTTGGGCGTGCGTGCCCGCGAGATGTAGTCGACGCGGACCGGCAGATCCTTGAGACGGTCGGAGAATGTGCGGTAATGCTGATAGGCGAGCACTGTGGTGGGAACGAGAACGGCGGTCTGTTTGCCCCCGTCGGCAGCCTTGAAGGCGGCGCGGATAGCCACTTCGGTCTTGCCGAAACCGACGTCGCCGCACACGAGGCGGTCCATGGGACGCTCGCTCTCCATGTCGGCCTTGACGGCTTTTGTTGCCGTCAGCTGGTCGGGGGTATCCTCGTAGATGAAGGAGGCCTCGAGTTCCTGCTGCAGATAACTGTCGGGCGGGAATGCGAAACCTTTCTCCTCCTTGCGCGCGGCATAGAGACGGATGAGGTCGCGTGCGATATCCTTGAGTTTGCTCTTGGTGCGCTCCTTGAGTTTTCCCCATGCGCCCGAACCGAGACGGTTGATTTTCGGAGGCACTCCCTCCTTGCCGCGGTATTTTGCAAGTTTGTGGAGTGCGTGAATGGAGACGAAGATGATGTCGTCGTTGGCATAGACGAGTTTGATCATCTCCTGCGTGCGTCCGTTGACCTGAGTGCGAAGCAGTCCGGCGAATTTTCCGACGCCGTGATCGACATGCACTATATAGTCGCCCGGCTCGATGGCCTGGAGTTCCTTGAGCGAAAGGGCGAGTTTGCCCGAACGGGCTCGATCGGAACGTAGGGTGTATTTATGGAAGCGGTCGAAGATCTGATGGTCGGTGAAGACGCAGGTCTTGAGCATGCGGTCGGTAAATCCTTCGTGGAGCGTCGACTCGACCGGCTGGAATTCTATACTGTCGCCACGGTCGGCGAAGATCGCCCGCAGGCGCTCGATCTGTTTGGGACTGTCGGAGAGAATATAGATCTGATAGCCGTCGCTGAGGAACTTGGTGAGCGACGACGATATCATGTCGAAGTTCTTGTGGAAAAGAGCCTGGGGCGTACACCCGAAATCAATGGATGCGGTGACATCCTTCTGCGGCTGCGCGGCCGCCGAGAAGAGGAGACGGCGGAACTTGACCCATTGCCGGGAAAAATCGTCGGCATCGACCACTTTTTTCAATGCCTCCGCATCGCCCTCGTCGGCCAGAGCGGCACTCTCGCTGAATGTCGACGACGCGATGGCTGAGATGCGCTCGACCGTATAGGCGGCATCGCGGACGCAGAAGAGGGTGGCGGCGTCGACATAGTCGAGCAGCGATTCGCCGGCTGTCTGTGCAGGGATGCCGGAGGTGATGGCCACGTTCTCGAGTCGAGTCTCCGAGAGTTGTGTCTCTATGTTGAAGAGGCGGATGGAGTCGATGTCGTCGCCGAAGAAGTCGATGCGCAACGGAAGTTCGTTGCTGTAGCCGAAAATGTCGAGAATCGAGCCTCGCGAAGCGAACTGGCCCGGTTCGTAGACATAGTCGACCTGGACGAATCCGTTATCACGGAGCCATTTTATGGTGTCGGGCAGAGATGCCCTTTTCTTGAGCGAGAGATGGAGGGTGTGGGTGTCGATCGACTCCTTCGGGGCGACTTTCTCGGCGAGCGCCTCGGGATAGGTGACGACAAATCGGGGCGCATTGGCGGAATGCCAGCGGTTAAGTGCCTCGGTGCGAAGTATCTGCGAGGGAGGGTCGATCTGGCCATACTTGATGTCGCGCTTGTAGGCCGATGGAAACATGACAACCTTCTCCTCACCCAGGATGCGCGTCAGATCATGATAGAGGTAGCCGGCGTCGTCGAGCGAGTCGCCGACAACAACGACGGGCACTTTGTCGGAAGCACCGGGTGCCTTGAGTTGTGAAAGCATCATGGCGGCAGCCGACCCAGCGAGACCGTAGGCCGACACGACGGCATGGCTGCCGCGAAGACACTTCGAGAGTGCTTCGCGGCGGGCGGATGTCATGAAGTTTGCAGCAAGTTGCTGTAGGGTCATCTTTAGAAAAGGATTTGAGCACCGACGAGTGCCGTCACACCCTGAGCCGGACGACCTCCGAGCAGAAGATGGGAGTTGTTGAGCAGATTGCGTCCCTGAGCGAAGACAGTGAAAGCATCCGTAAACTGATAGGAGGCTCCGACGCTCAGATCGGCGGCATTGCCGAGAGATGCGCGCGAAAGAGTGGGGATATGATTGGTCACGGGCTGATTGGTGGCAGGATCGATCACGATCTCAGGCACCATGACGGTGATGGCTGTGGAACGGTCGGTGCGCAGGTGATAGGCGGCCTCAACGCGCAGGGCGGGGAAGGGTCGGAATCCGACAGACGCATCCACATGGCTGCGGGCACGGTCGAGGTCGGCATACCAGGCGTTGGTCACACCGCCGGGTGTGCGTCCGTAAGACACTTTCGCATCCAGATTGCGGCCATTCTCATAGGCGAGCGCGACATCCCATCGCCATCCCTTGAGATCGGTCTTGCTCAGGATGAGACCGCCGTAAGTGTCGGAGGTCTGCATCGGCATCAGCCAGTCGGTGGCCTTGGCATAGCCTGCGGTCGCTTCAAGGCTGAATCCCATGAAGGAGCCGAGGGTGAGTTTAAGGTCGGCCACGAGGGGAAGATTGCTCTGCCCGTAGGCTGAATAGGGATTGAGATATGGGGTCTGAGTGTAGAAACCGGAGACGGGATTGAGGGTCGGGCCACCGTAGGCACGTGCCTGAAGGGCGAACAGGGCAGTGGGAGTCCAGGCGATACTTACGTCGGGAGCGACATGGAATGCCTTTCCGTCATTGATTGTGGCCGCGACGAGCACACCCGCTTTAAGCGAGAACTGAGGTGTGGAGAGCCGCCAGTAGGGAGTGAGACGAAGCAGACCGGCTGTCGAGCCGAATTCATATCGGTGGTCGTTATAACCGAAGGGGAAGTAAGCGCTGAGATGGTCGGAAGTCGAGAGCATCTCACCCTTGAAATCGACTCCGAAAGCGGATGTCTCGCCGAGAGGGAGGATGGCAGCGGCACCGAGACGGCCGTGATGCTGAGTGACAGGCGACGTCGGCAGGACGGTCAGGTTTTCGTCAGGCTTCTGATAGATTGACGGGAGTTTGACCGAGTTGAACGAAAAATAAGTATAGTCGGCTGAAAGTCGCCACTTCATGTCGCCGAGAAGCGAACTGAGAGCCACCCGTGCATCGGCACGTCCCACGCCCTGAGAGGAAGTGGAGAGGTGGCCCGGCTGGTTGTGGTAGCCGTAGAGATAGGAGGCTCCGGCTTCGAGCAGACGTTTCCGGGGGAGACGGTGTCGAAGCGAGAGGGCGGCGGTTGCGGCATGGTCGCGCCACAGTTCGGAGCGAGCCGCTCCGTCGGCGCCGATCCACGAGTCGCGGCGGTAGAGATCGCCGTCATACTGCGCCCAGATGTTGAGACGTGTGTTCCGAGTGGCGACGGCACGATAGCCGGCCGACACCCCCAGATTGTATCGGGGGAAGAGACCGATGGCGGCATAACCGCGTTTCGACGTGGAAAGTGCCGGATCGTCGAAGGCGGCAGGTTCGAGAATGGTCACACCGTTAGGCACTTTGGTTGCCACGACACGTGCGCTGTAGTCGAGCGTTGCGGGTGCTAAAGGCGGGAGAGCAAGTTCGGGCAGCACGGTGAGAGGCGAGGCGTCACGCTGGGTCACCGTCAGTTTCTGATCCACCTCAATATCCTGGTGGAGTGTCTGGGCGGTCGCGGAGGCCGCGCATATCATGGCGAGGCCTACGAAAAGATACTTATGTAAGGAGATCATCAGTTGAGGCGGGTTGAAATCATTTGGAAAATGTCGGTCTCCGAACCGGGATAGTTCTCGCGCAGCGAGCGGAGATATTCGTCGGCTTCAAACGTGTTGCCCTGACGGCGCAGGATGTCACTATATAATATATATGTACGCGCGAGCCAGTAGGCCTGAGGTGTGTCGGAAGCGATGAGAGTCTCGGCGGTGCGGCGTGCGGCATCGGTCTGTCCGGCGTCGAGTTGAGCCTGTCCGAGATAATAGGCCGACTTTGCACCGTGGAGAGTGGCCGGAGTCTCGGCGAGTTCGGACCATTCGTCGATGGCGACATCGCGGTGTCCGAGCGCCGAGTTGGCCATGGCGCGTGCGAATTTCACCTCGGCCGCATCAGCCGGTGCCGATGAAGCAGTCGATGCGAGCAGACGGTCGGCCACGGCGACGACATCTTCATTGCGTCCGAGATCGACAGCCGTGTGGAGCATACCGAGACGCGCGTTGCGCAGCATCTCGGCTCCTGAAGCACGGTTTTCGAGCATCGAGTAGGTCTGGAAAGCCTGGGCGGTCTTACCGGCCGACTCCTCGGCGCGGGCCTTGAGAAGAATGGCATCCTCGACGGCTTCGGCATCAGGATGACGGGTGACGATGGTCGTGGCCAGTTTCTCGGCATCCTCGGCGTTGCCGTTGTTCCACGCCGCCTCGGCAAGATAGTAGAGGGCGTGAGGCTGCGAATGAGAATCGGGATAAGTGGAGACAAACGACGAGAGTTTGCGGGTGTCGCCGGTCTTGACGTAGTCGTTTTCGGCGGCCTGGAAGGCAGCCTTCTCGAGTTCGGAAGCGGTGAAGCGCGGGGCATTGGGAACGCTGTTGAGGAACTCGACAAGATCGTCAAGCCGTCCGTCGGCGGCATAGAGCGACCGGAGGTCGTCGGCAGCGATGCGTGCCTCCTCGCTCGAGGGGAAAGTGGTGATCACCTCGCGATAGGTGATGATGCCCTTCTCGCGTTCGCCGCGGTTGATATATGTCACGGCCAACTGCAGATAGCCCTGACGGCCCGGAGCGGTGCCGGGATAGGTTGAGATGAGGTTTCTGTATGTGGCGATGGCTCCGTTCATATCGCCGAGATATGACTGGCTCTCGGCTTTTTCGAGCAACGCCGTGGGCAGCAGACCTGAAGTGGGATAGGATGAGATGAGCCGGTCAATCGTGGCGATCTTACCTTTATAGTCGCGTTGCATGCCCTTCATGACGGCCACCTGGAAGAGAGGATAGTCAGCCGCCTCGGGATTGAGCGAATGAGCCTTGGCATAGTCGCGCTCGGCAGCCGCGAAATCGTCGAGATAGGAACGGCAGTCGGCCATACGTGTGTATGTGTCGGCCAGCAGAGCGTTGCCGAGCACTTTCCCGCGTGATTCGAGCAGAGCGGCGGCATCGCGGAAATCAGTCAGCGCATCCTTCCAGCGGCCCTGCGCGAAGCGTGCGTAACCGAGACCGTAGAAAGCGAGCGCACGGTTGGCCGACTCGGTCGACGGGGCAGAAGCCAGATAATCCTGGAAGGCCCGGGCCGCAGCGTCATAATTGCCGTGGGCATAATAGCAGTCGCCCAGCCAGAGCGAAGCCTGACGGGCCATGGATGGATTGACCGCACCCATCGAGGCAGCCTCCTTGAGATGACTGATGGCAGCCGCAGTCTTCCCGGCCTGATATTCGCGCGAGCCGAGCACGAGAAGCACCCTCTGCCGCTGGAGTTTCATTTCGGCCGAGGGATTCTTCACTTCGTCGATCGCCTGAAGGGCGCTTTCATAATCATTGTCGGTCATGAAACCGCTGATCATGTAGCGGCGCACGTCTGACGAGTATTCGGAGTCGGGATATTCCTTGAGGAAACTTTTCAGGAGTCCGACCGAGTTGCCGAAGGGCACACGTCCGCCATCCATCCGGGCGACGGTATAGTTGTAGAACGCCGTCTCGCGCACCTCGCGGTCGAAATCACTCTTATAGGCATTCTCGAAAGCGAGCATCGCTGCCGACGAGTCGCCGCGCTTCAGATAGGCCTGCCCCAGATAGAGATAGGCGCTCTGTTCCATGGCGGTCTGCGTCCCTATGGCCTGACGCAGCAGTTTGATGGCATTTTCCCAGTTGCCGGCTTCATATTCGACGATACCCAGCACATAGTAGGCCGAGGGTGAGGGATTCTGAGCGTCGGCGCAATACTGCCATAGATATGGTGCAGCCTCGCCTGAACGTCCGAGATTGTAAAGCGACTCGCCCGCTATCCTGTAGCACTCGGGGGTGAAAGATGCGATCAACGGGCGTGAGATCAGTGCGCGGGCCTGGCGGAGAGCCTCGTCATAACGTCCTTCGGCAAAGGAGATCTGAGCCTCATAGTATGGAGCGGCGTTTCCGGGCGAAGCCGAACGGTCGGTCTGATCGAAATATGCCTGAGCCTGCCGGTAGTCGCCCTTCCGGTAAGCGATATACCCCAGATAGAAACGTGCCGCGTCGCCCACCCGGGGGGAGGACTGGAGTGTGCGCAGCATGCCGGCGGCATCGTCTGTCTCGCCGAGCATCAGCATGCAGTAGGCCTGGCGGAAAGTCTGGTCGTCGACACGGGCGGGGGGGAGTGCCAGCGGGTTGACAAGGGCATATTTCGCAAGAGCCTGCGAATATTCACCGCGGGCGAAATAGCAGTCGGCCATACCGAGAGCCACATCGGTGCGTTGCGGCGAGGCCGGATTTTCAAGAAGCCATGCCTCGAAACACTCCTGCGCGTCGTCAGGCCGTCCCTCGGCAAGGAGCGCGAACCCCTCGGCACAGGCTGCGCCGGGCATCAGGGGAGAGGCCGGAGGGAGCATCGCGAGAGCGTGACCTAACTGGTCGGAGGCCCCCAGAGGGTTGGAATGGATAAGCATCTGTTCGCCGCGGGCGATATAGCCGCAGGGGGTCGGGGAATTCAGGTTTCCCTGCAACGCCACCGGCACAAGGAGTATCGGAAGGATGGGTGACATTCAGATAGTTTTGAACGGAAATTTTTAACCGGGGAGTAAGTGGTTTTCGGGCTCAGGCCATGTCGTGCCCGGTCATTAATAATGCAAATTTACACTTTTTTTTGCAATCATTAATCATTTAGGCCTATTCAATTGTTTAAAAAAGAAAAATTACTCCTATCACATTCATCACTTCCATGAAAAGATTCATCACGTTGGCAGCCACATTCCTCTGCCTGTCGTCACTCCTCATTTCGGCCAAGCAGCCGACAGTTGGCCTCGTCCTCAGCGGCGGTGGCGCGAAAGGTATAGCCCATATCGGCGCAATCAAGGCACTTGAAGATAATGATATCCCCATCGACTATGTCACTGGCACCTCGATGGGCGCTATCGTTGGCTCGCTCTATGCCGCCGGCTTTACCCCCGAGCAGATGATGGATCTTATCAAGAGCCCCGGCTTCAGTTACTGGAGCACGGGCCGCATCAATCCCGCGGATACCTATTATTTCCTGCGCAAGAAACAGACTCCTTCGTTTGTCCGCCTCAATCTGGGCAAGGATTCCACACAGATAACATCCATCCTTCCGGTAAGTCTCATCAATCCGATCCCGATGAATATGGCTTTCCCGGAGATCTATTCGGCCTATACCGCGCAGTGTAAGGCAAATTTCGACAATCTTTTCGTGCCCTTCCGTTGCTGCACCTCCGACGTATATGCCAAGCATAAAGTGGTGCTGAAGTCAGGTTCGCTGGCCGATGCGGTGCGCATGTCGATGTCGTTTCCGATGATTTTCGAACCTCTCGATCTCGATGGTGTGCCGATGTATGACGGAGGTATTTATGATAATTTCCCCGTTGACGTGATGGTCAACGAGTTCAATCCCGATCAGATCATCGGTATCAGCGTGGCATCGGATGCCACCAGCCCCAACTCACGCAATCCCATGTCGCAACTCGAGGAGATGATCATGCAGCCCAACAACTATCCCTTCCCCTATAATAAAGGATGGTTCATCCATCTGCCTGTCCAGCAGTTCGGCCTGCTCGAATTCGGCAAAGCCGACGAAATCTATGAGGTGGGTTACAAGCAGGGTCTGCTCTTTGCCGACTCGATCAAAGCGACTCTCAAGGCTCCGGCCCGCAGTCTCGAGAAGGTCAACGAGCGCCGTCGCACATTCGCCTCAAAGACCCCCGAAATCAAGATACGCGAGGTCAATGTCACCGGCGGAAAACCTTCGGAAAACGCATATCTGGAGCAACTTTTCGAAAAGCGCAAGGGTGAGCGCTATCTGACCTTCCCGCAGGCACGCGCGGCCTACTATCGCGCCGTCTCATCCGACAAAATCCAGAACCTCGTGCCCTATCCGCAGTTCAATCCTTCCGACACCTCGTTCACGCTCAACTATAAGGCGGTGATAAAGGATGACTTCAATGTCGGCGTCGGCGGCTACATCACCTCGTCGACCAACAGCATGCTCTTCTTCAACGCCGGCTACAGCACCCTGTCGTTCAAGTCGATCGACACCAACCTCTCAGGGTGGATCGGACAGAGTTATCTGGCGGCTCAGGCCAATTTCGCCTACACCATCCACTCGCATATCCCCTCGGCCTTCATGGTTTCGGCCGTCTCTTCGCGATTCCGCTATCACGAGACCGCCAAGATGTTCTATCAGATCAACGATCCCAACTTTATCCAGCGTTCCGAGTCGTATGTCAAGGCATTCTATACCGCCGGCCCGACACTCAACACGAAAGTCGATGCAGGCGTGGGCTTCGGACACCTGACCGACACCTATCATTCCCATGTAGGCGAGGGCACGGTTGCCCGGACCTCCGACCATTCGATCTCCGACATTTTCATGGGCGAACTCCGTTGGGAAAAGAATACTCTCGACAATCTGATGGCTCCCACGAGCGGCGCGTTCTTCAACGCCAAGTTCCAGGCAATCGCCGGCCGTTATGAACTCCGTGCCGCTATCCCCGAACATATCTCCGACCGCTACCATCAGCAGTGGCTCCAGGGAGAGATATCGGCGGAGAAATACTTCCGTCTCTCGCGTGCCTTCTCGCTCGGTATCACCGGGAAAGGCCTTCTCTCCTCACGCAAACTTCTCCCCACCTACGAGGCTTCGATTGTGGCTGCCGACGGTCTGCATCCC
>CAMWGM010000014.1 GCA_947173755.1 uncultured Muribaculaceae bacterium | reverse complement strand
ACCAACGACCCCGAGATTACAAATCACGTGCTCTGGCCAACTGAGCTAAAGAGGCTTATGTTAATGTTCTCGCTTCGGGAGGTTTATTTCCCAAAAGCGTTGCAAAATTACGAACTTTATTTCTATTGTGCAAATATTTTCGCGTTTTTTTGCGATATTTTTTTGAATAAAAATCATATCACCTTGTCTTTCAGGCGATTTTGATTTGCATCCCGATTGGAGAACATTCGGTCAGACAGCCACGGACTCACGCGGCCGTCTGACCGTAAAGTGTCATTTCTGCTCCCAGGTCTCCCCTGCGAGTATCATCGAGCGGAGCGAGTCAAAACCCTTGCGGGCCCTGACATCAGCTATCTGTGCTTCTACAGCCTCGTTATAGACTTCCGACTCGACGTCGCGAATCACACCGAGAGCCAGCGGAAGGGAATGTCCGTCCATCATCGCGAGTTGCTGATGCAGGAAGTTCGACTGCGTGTGGGAGTCATGCACGAGGACATCATCCATCGTATAGCCATCCTCACCCACTTTCACCGCCTTCAGGAGGAAACCGTCGCGCACGAGTCCGTATTCCTTATCCTTTCCGAAGAGCATCTTCTCACCGTTGACCAGATGGATCGTACGCTCGGCACGATGCTCGCGATCGGTGATGAAATTGTGGATACCGTTGTTGAAGATCACACAATTTTGAAGAATCTCCACCACCGACGCGCCATGATGGCGGGCAGCTGCCACAAGCACCTCCTGCGAAATCTGGAGTTCGACATCGATGGAACGAGCGAAGAAATTTCCGCGCGCACCGAAAACAAGTTCGGCAGGAATGAACGGATCCTCTGTTGTTCCGTAGGGTGAAGATTTCGACACGAAACCGCGGTCGGAAGTCGGTGAATACTGTCCTTTCGTCAGACCGTAAATCTTATTGTTGAACAACAGCATATTGATGTCCACGTTGCGGCGCACTGCATGGATGAAATGGTTGCCGCCTATTGCGAGACCGTCGCCGTCGCCCGAAATCTGCCATACGGTCATGTCGGGACGGGCCACTTTGAAGCCTGTCGCGATGGCTGCCGCGCGTCCGTGGATGGTGTGGAAGCCATAGGTGTTCATATAGTAAGGCAGACGCGACGAGCAGCCGATGCCCGAGATGACGGCTGTCTTGTGAGGGGGCACGCCGAGCGTGGCCATCGCCTTGTGAAGAGTGTTGAGGATAGCGTGGTCGCCGCAGCCGGGACACCAGCGCACAGCCTGCTTACCTTTGAAATCGGCGGGAGTATATTGCGGAGTGTTCTGTTCCATAGTTGAGATTAGGCAAGGATGTTTTTGACTGAGTCCACCACCTCGCTGACGAGGAACGGCTGACCCTGAATCTTATTGATGCGCTTGATGTCGAGTTTGGGGAAACGTGCCTGGAGATAGTCGGCAAACATTCCGGTGTTGAGTTCGGCCACGATGACGCGTTTGTAGCGCGACAGCACCTCCTCGGTATTCGCGGGGAGCGGCTGGATATAATTGAAATGGGCGAACGCCACGGGAGTTCCCTCCTTGCAGAGTTCCGTAGCTGCCGTGCGGAGATGGCCGTATGTGCCGCCCCAGCCGACGAGAATCGTGTCGGAATCCTTCTGGTCGATCACCTCGAGCGCGGGGATATCATAAGCGATGCGGGCGATCTTCTCGCGACGGGCTTTGACCATGCGTTCGTGGTTGACCGGATCGGTCGAGATTGCGCCTGTGTTGAAATCCTTCTCAAGACCTCCGACGCGATGTGCCGCTCCTTCTGTGCCCGGGATAGCCCAGTAGCGCACCATATCCTCATCCTTGCGCGCATAAGGTTGCCAGGCCTCGTCGAGGATATCGGGAGTGAGAAGCGGGGGATTGATCGCAGGCAGTTCGTCTGCCTCGGGAACACGCCAGGCGCTCGATCCGTTGCCGATGAATGCGTCGGTCAGCAGAATGACGGGAGTCATATGCTCCATGGCGATGCGCGATGCTTCGAATGCCATCGTGAAGCAGTCGGTGGGTGTCGATGCAGCCACAACCACGAGCGGCGACTCTCCATTGCGGCCATAGAGAGCCTGCATAAGGTCGGTCTGCTCGGTCTTGGTCGGCAGACCGGTCGAAGGACCGCCGCGCTGCACGTCGATCACAACGAGAGGAAGTTCGGCAATGACAGCCAGACCGATGCCTTCGCTCTTCAGCGCCAGACCGGGGCCTGAAGTCGAGGTGACTGCCAGATGGCCGGCATAACTTGCACCGATGGCCGAGCAGACGCCGGCTATCTCATCCTCCATCTGGAGAGCCTTCACCCCGAGATCCTTGCGCTTTGCAAGTTCCTGCAGGATGTCTGTGGCCGGAGTGATGGGGTAACTGCCGAGGAAGAGAGGACGGCCGCTCTTTTCGGAGGCGGCTATCAGACCCCACGCCGTCGCCTGGTTGCCCGTAACATCGGTATAGACACCCGGACGGGCAGCCTCTGTCTCGATGCGGTAAGTCGACACGGAAGCGTGGATATTGTGACCATAGTCATAACCGGCATCGATCACCTTGGCGTTAGCCTCATAGATGGCCGGTTTCTTGGCGAATTTTCCTTTGAGGATATGCTTTGCACTCTCTACGGGACGGTCGAAGAGCCAGCAGACCAGACCGAGCGCGAAGATGTTGCGACACTTCATGACCGCCTTGTTGTCGAGACCCGAGTCAGCCAGAGCGGCCTTGGTCATCGAGGTGACGGGCACCTCGACTATCTGCGCGTTGACTCCGAGTTCCTCGAATGGCTTGTCGGTGGCGAAGAGTGCTTTCTCTAGATCAGCTTTCTTGAACGAGTCGATGTCGACTATCGCGACACCTCCGGGTTTAAGGAACTTGACGTTCTGCTTAAGCGCGGCGGGGTTCATTGCCACCAGCACGTCACAAAGATCTCCGGGAGTATGGACATCCTTGCCCACGCTCACCTGGAAGCCCGACACACCGCTCAGCGAACCTTGCGGAGCACGTACTTCGGCGGGATAATCGGGGAATGTGCTCACCTTGTTGCCGAGACCGGCAGAAACGTTGGTGAATATATTACCCGCAAGTTGCATGCCGTCGCCCGAGTCGCCCGAGAAACGCACCACGACTTTGTCGAGAGTTTTTACATTTGCATTTTCCATTAGGATGAGATTATATAATAATAGGTATAGCGGTTAAAAATTATCTTCGTGTTTTCATTTCTCAAACTCCAATGCCATCGCCGATCCACCGCCCTTCCGGCCGTTCACCCATGTTGAATCGACCCGGTAAGAGAGATGGCGTCCGGCAAGAGGGGTCCATCCGCAGCGGCTGACGACATCCGTGTCGCTTATCTTTCCGCCGGAGAGTCCGACAGGCTCGACCAGAACGAGATCGGCATAATAGCCGGGGCGCAGGAAACCGCGCCGCTCTATGCCGAACAGACGGGCCGGAGCGTGACACATCAGTTCGACTATCCTCCCAGGCGTAACGAGATCTTCCGCCTCCGGATCGGTGGCGGCCAGATCGAGCATCGCCGGGAGCGAGAACTGTATCATAGGCATCCCCGAGGCTGCCTTAAGCGCATCCCCCTGCTTCTGACTCAGAAGATGCGGCGCATGGTCGGTGGCGATCGTGTCTATGACGCCTCCTTCGGCAAGTGCCCTGACCAGGGCGATACGGTCGGAAGCCTCCTTGATCGAAGGATTGCATTTCACTCTCGCGCCGAGTGTCAGGAAATCGTTGCGGTCCCAGAGGAGATATTGCGGACATGTCTCGGCTGTCACTTTCACACCACGGCGCTTTGCGTCGGCTATGAGCCTGAGTTCGTCGGCGGTCGAAACGTGGCATACATGGACACGCGCACCCGTCTCTTCAGCGAGCGATATGGCACGCCGGGTGGCCGCGACACATGCTTCCCGCGGTCTGACGTCGGGATGCAGTTCCACCGGAATTCCGTCGGGCCACTCAGCCTTGAGCCGTTCCCGCGCCGCGGCTATGACAGCTTCATCTTCGGCATGCACCGCTATGACGGCATCGATCTCCTCAAACAGTTTATGCAGAGTGCTTTCGGCATCCACGAGCATGTTGCCGGTCGAACTTCCGAGGAAGAGTTTCACTCCCGGCACCTTCGTGAAGTCCACCTTCCGCAGAGTATCAATGTTGTTGTTTGTCGCGCCGATGAAAAATCCGTAGTTGGCCTCGGACACTTCGGCCGCACGGGCTTTCTTGGCCTCGAGCGCCTCGATGGACGTGGTCTGGGGGACAGTGTTCGGCATATCGAGAAACGATGTGACTCCTCCGGCGACGGCAGCGCGCGATTCTGTAGCCATATCGGCTTTCTCCGTAAGACCCGGATCGCGGAAATGCACATGGGTGTCTATCACTCCGGGCAAAAGCATTTTGCCCGATGCGTCTATTCGCTCGTCGGCAAGTGCCACGACATCGTCCGGAGCCACCCCGCGACCGAGCGAACCGATCAGCGGGCCCTCTGTCAGCAGCCAGCCCTCGAAACTCTCGCCCTCGTTGACTAACAATGCATTTTCAAAAAGTATACGGCTCATGATCGGCTGTAATCAGGATATTTCTTCCAGAGACTGTTCCACTTCAGGCGCAACACCCCGAAAAGACCTTCGGAGAAGATGCCCGAACTCATTTTCGATGTGCCGAGCACACGGTTGACGAACACGATCGGCACCTCTACAACCTTAAATCCATATTTGTAGGCCAGAAATTTCATCTCTATCTGAAATGCATAGCCCTTGAACTTGATGCTGTCCAGCGGCAACGCCTCAAGCACTCTCCTGCGCCAGCATACAAACCCCGCAGTCGCATCGTTGACCGCCATTCCCGTGACGATCCTGACGTAGCGCGAGGCATAATAACTCATCAGCACGCGGCCCATAGGCCAGTTCACCACATTGACGCCTGTCAGGTAGCGCGAGCCTATGGCCACATCCGCCCCCTCCTTCACACACGCCTCGCGCAGCCGCGGCAGATCGGCCGGAGCATGCGAGAAATCCGCATCCATCTCTATGGTAAACTCATAACCCTTCTCGAGCGACCAGCGGAAGCCGGCTATATAGGCTGTCCCCAGTCCGAGTTTCCCCTCGCGCTCCATCAGATGAAGGCGCCCGGCCTTATCAGGCTCCTCCTGCATGGTCTTAACGATCGAAGCCGTGCCGTCAGGCGAATTATCGTCGATAATGAGCACATCAAAGCCTTCAGGCAGCGCGAGCACTGCCTCTGTCACGGCCCTTACATTCTCACATTCGTTATATGTCGGGATGATTACGAGTGAATCCTTCATCTATAGATGCTTTTGCTGTTTTCAATCTGCAAATATACACAAAAAAAATGATATCCTACACCCCGCATAAGAAGTTTAAACAACTTCTATAAGAAAGTAATGAGAAAGTGATGATAAAAGCGCCACACCATAACTATTTTGAATCAACACACATTTTTGCTATAGATATAGCGGCATGACTGAGGATTTTAATTTATCAGTAGCATGGCTCTACCTCACTCCCTTCATTCTGATAGCGCGCCTTATATTCCTCATATTCCTCTTCTGTTAATGGCTCAGACGTATAATAGGGAACAAGTTCAGAAATGATATCATCAGGTGACAGAATTAATCGATAAACACACGTCTGCCAACTTCCCCATGGCTCACGACACACATACCGGTCTATATCCCTGAACATCCACTCAAGAAACTCCGGCTGCCAATCATCCAACGCCTTTACATTTAAGGGTATAGACTCTTTTCTGAGAGAATCATTTTTAATAGCAATCACACGCTTAAAATCATTCCTAGTCTTTCCAGGGATATACCTGTGTCCAATTTCTACTCTACGGTCATCCTTCCACACGGACACTTCTCCCCTATCAAGAATCACTAATATTGTGTCTCCCGGTAAAAACCGGACGTGCGGAATTGAATCGGCATATTTATCGAGGACCTCTGTCAGCATATTCCTGACACTGTCATCCAAAATCGGCTGGATATTTCCTTTTGACGGCGGCAAAAGAAGTTCAATCAGTGATTCCATATCCAACCCGGCAGTCTGCGCTGCTCCGGAAAGTGCTACCAACGCAGCACAAGCGATCGCTAAAAATAACTTTTTCATTGCATCCTAATAATGATGAGTATTATTTTATTTCAATGTTTGTAGTTGAAACCCCATTGATTGCTTCATAGGCTCGTCTGAGAGGTATCTCATGTTCCTTTCTAATTTTATTCTCAACCTCCATAGCAAATTTTTCTGCTTTTAAAATTGGAGTATTGTCAGCGGCTATGCTCCAAATGCTATGTCCGTCAACCACCCACTTCGGTTTTACCGGGACCGGCATCTGCCAGCCTGCGGTTCTTTCCACAGGAATATTGATGACAAAGTTTCAGTCAATTTTTACCGGTCGAAATACAAGATATACTATTCCTAACACATATAGACAAATCACTATCTCTATTCCTTTTCCTGCCAATCCGCAAAGGATAATTGCCGGTATCAGGAAGTAACCTATTATGTATAGCCACGGGCCCCGGGACACCCGGCTGTGGATCCTTCTGTATCTGCATATGAAGATTAACGGAAGAGCGGCGACCATGATCGCCACTGCAATTGCCGGAATAACATAGACATATTCTATCAGTTCGCCGACAGCGCCCAATATTCCGCGGGATTGAAATGAGACTGCGAGGTCTTTTATTTCCTTCAGCGATTTTCCCGGATTTTCAATAAACCAGGGGTATCTCCATGCAAGGATTGAGAATGTCACAACTTTTACCGAAGATGAGACACTCTTAAGCAATACCCGGATTACTGTATCTTCTGAATCTTCCATATTTATTTTACCAACAAATTCTTAACAGTTATTCGAATAATTCCTTGTCAGTGGGCTATACTTCAAGACAATCACTCAAGTATATCAGACTATCCCGACTTTGATGTTTCATTAATTACATGTGGTGTATACGGATGAACATTGTTCTTCAGGGGGAATCCAACCTTCATATGTGTTTTGTCCACGATTGAATCTGACTTTTACCCATTTATTATTCCGGAAGTCTATTATTCGAAGAGGTTTCACGTCATAGATACTGTCACACACAAACGGACTGTCAATGTCAGGTTCATTATAAATTTTCAGAGGTTGATCACTTGGTTGATATTGACGAGAATAAACTGCTATCGGTGATGAAGATTTGATTTGTCCCGATCCTATGAAATCCATATTTAACGTGTGCCATGCCGACACATCATACCATCCATCTTTTTTCCCTATTAACATCAGTTGGATTCCATCAAAATCATCATTTTCGTCTATGGAATTGCATAATTCAATTTTTCCGGAGACTGTATACAACTCAACCCTCCCTCGAAAATCCGGGTCCATAAAGACAACAGGATATAGACTGTTTTCATCAGGAAATGCCGGAACATTATCCTTCTTTACGTCACGACATGCGATCATTGACCAAACCGAAATCATCAGTAACAAATATCTCATATTCAATCCCTTTTCAGTTGAACTACTGTAAATATTGTACCATTGGGATATTCAACACTAAATGTGATTTTTCTTGAAACCTGTACAGAAAAATGTTGTACCCCATTCATTATCTTGTTAAAATCTCGAAAATCCCCGGGAGCCATTAACAGACATCCTTGGGATACATTCCCATTTGCTTTTCCAGAAGCATTGGTCGCGTGGATAAATATACCAGTTTTATAACCACCCCCCTTTGAATCAATCTGATTTGGAAATAAAGGATTTCTCATACCATCCATCATAGGTATTGGACCTCTATGATTTAATGTCCAATTGGACTTCAGTTTACCACTCTTTCCTACAGCATCATAATTACCTTTATATAGTCCTTCTGCTATGGCCCCAAATTTTTCCTTATCAGAAGACATGGTAAATCCTGTCATACTGTGTATGTCATTCTCTCCTCCAGGACCGTACACTGTTACATTTGCAGTCACAGCTCCCTCTCCATCTATATATCCTGACCTCTCGTTTTTTGTTCCAAGTTTTTCATTTCTGTCTCCCTCAAAAACGACATATGCTTCTCCAAGATACTGACCAGTTAATCCCATGTTTTCCATCTCAATTTGACTTTTACAGTTTGTCCATATAATTTGCTTATCATCAGTTTCATACCAATCATTTCCATCCGGATCAATGAAATTGACTGGATTGTTCCCACAGAAAATATATGGCGCCTGATGGGCGTACTTCACTGCACAGTTATCGATGCGGTCGAAGCGGGGGATCGACGGGAAGTAGGCACGGGCCGAGTAGTCGTAGCGCGCCACTCCGTTGCTCAGATCGAGTTCCTTGTCGCCATACTTGAAGGGTTGAAGCGAGGCGCCGCTCCCCATGTCACCGTAGACGCTCCCCCACGGATAATAGTGCGTCACCTGGTCGGCCACACCTGTCGATGCGCGCACAACAGCGCGGTTGTTGCCAAGATAGTCTGTCGATATGTAAAGATAGGGCCGAGCCGGCATGGTTTTTCCGGGAGATTAAGGATTTTTCGCAAGTTAAGGATATTTGTGGAAAACCGCAACTTGGAAACGTTAATAAATTAAAAATAAAGAGCAAAGAAGAGATGAGAATGTGTGAAAGACCAAGCGGCCCGTCTTCCCGACGAGCCGCTTGATCTTTTAACCTTAATCTAATACCATGAAAACACAGTGCAAAAATATTCACTTTCATCTTTAAAACATCACGACCCAGAAAAAGGTTCACGCACGGAGAAAATTTTTTCGTAATTTTTCTGTCAGGTGGCAAAACTCCGGCGGGGCATGATAAAATAAAAGCGGTTTCACGGCGTTACATAGATAAGAAACCACTGTTGTCCGGGCTCAGCGCGGGCAATCACATTTCTTCACTATTGAATAATTATTCAGAAAATAACAAACGTATTGCCAAGAACACGCTCATGCTCTACATCCGCATGTTCCTGGTGATGACCGTCACTCTCTACACGTCGCGCATCATCCTGCAGGGCCTCGGCGTGGAAAACTTCGGCATTTTCAGCGTGGTCGGAGGAGTGATCGGTCTTCTGGCGTTTGTCAACAATTCGATGTCGCTCTCGGTGCAACGCTACCTTTCTTTCGAGTTAGGCCGAGGTGACATGAAACGTGTCGACCAGACATTCGGCATGTCGCTGCTTATCCACATCCTCATCGCACTCGTGATCGGCTTCGGGCTTTTCCTGTCGAGCCGTTATATCGTCGACCATGTTCTCGACATCCCTCCCGACCGTCATGCCGCGACAATCATATTCTTCCGGTTTATCATAATTTCCACATGTCTCAGCATCCTGCAGGTGCCTTTCGTAGGTCTTATCATTGCCTTTGAGCGCATGGCGCTTCTCGCTTGGGTAAGCGTAGCCGAGGTTTTGCTTAAACTGCTGGTCGCATTCGCTATCACAAGAGTCCCTTACAATGTGCTCGTTTCCTACGGCGCACTTCTTGCAGGAGTCTCGTTGGTAGTGCTGACGGTCTATGCCACAGTGTGCCACTTCAACATAAGGTCCATCCCCTTCAGGCTGCGTTGGGAGGGAGGTCTATTCAGAAATCTCCTGAGTTTCGCGTCATGGAGCGCCCTGGGCGAGATTGCCTGGGCTCTGACCATACAGGGTGTAACGATTCTCATCAACCATTTCGCAGGCGTCATCTGTAACGCAGGCTATGGCATCGCATCGCAGATATCCAGTGCCGTGCAGAGATTCGTGAGCAGTTTCCAGACCGCCCTCAACCCTCAGATCATCAAGCAGTATGCCGCCGAAGAGATCGAAAGCATGCTCCTTCTGACATTCCGCGGCATCCGGCTTTCGTTCTATCTGGTGCTCCTTATCGGGCTTCCGCTTGTGTGCAGCATGGGCACCATCCTCCACATCTGGTTAGGTCTTGTGCCCGACTATGCCGTCACATTCAGCCGGCTCATCGTTGTAGCGGCCCTGCTCGACGCACTCTCCCATCTTCTGGCCACAGTCGCCAAAGCCTATGGAAAGATCCGGCGTTACCAGATGACCGTGTCAGCTGTGCTGTCGCTCAACTTCCTCTTTTCATGGCTGGCGCTGAGGTTAGGCCTGACCCCTTATTCCGTCGTGATCGTCTACTGCCTCGTATCGATCACCCTGATCTTCGTGCGTCTGCGCCTGATAAGCGGTATGCTTCAGACCAACATTATCGGTCAGTATTCCCGTCAGGTACTGCGCCAGGTTTGTGCTGTCTCCCTGCTCGCATTTGCATTCTTTTTCCCGATCACCGTCATCATGGACGATGGGGTCGCACGTTTCATCCTCATCCTTTCGCTCACCATCGTCATCGTTCCCGCCATCATCTATTTCCTGGGACTCGATAACGAGGAGAAAAACTTTGTAAGAGGAAAAATCAGACTTCTCACCTCACATCTCACTGCCAATGAAACTCACTCTAAGTAAATTTGGTGGAGCAGCCAGACGCTTCGGAGTGAAGCGTCCCATGCTCATGATCTCACAAATACTTCTCGGACTCGGCAAAGATGAGGTGCTCATTGAAGATCCCGAGTCTGCTCTCGAAGGCATTCATCGAGATACGGGCAAATCCGCGCTCAACGACAACGAAATCGATCTCAGCGAGGGTTATGACATCCAGATCATAATGCCGGTCTACAATACGGCCTCCACTCTGAGGCGCGCCATCGAGTCGGTATTGTCTCAGAAAGGCGATGTCAGATTTCTTCTCACCATAGTCAACGACGGTTCCCCCGACAACAGCGGAGAGATATTGCTCGGATATTCCGACCATCCCGACATCGACATCATCACTCAGGAAAACCGGGGATTTTCGGGAGCAAGAAACGCCGCTCTGCAACGCATCCGCGGCCGATATATCACCTTTCTTGATTCTGACGACTATCTGCCTGACGGCGCGCTTAACGCCCTTTACACGAAGGCGATCAGCGGTGACTATGATATCGTCCAGGGAAGTTACATCCGTCTCGAGGGAGAGACCAAGACCTATGTCCGTTCCGGCAACCTTCTGGGGTTCCCCTGGGGCAAACTTTTCAAAGCCGATACCTTCCGTCACCTCTGCTTCCCCGAAGGCTACTGGTTTGAGGACACCCTTTTAGGATTAATCATATTCCCCCTTTCCGACCCCGCGCGTCAGGCCGTCATCGATGCTCCGGTCTACGTCTATTTCATCAATCAGGACGGAATCACTCAGACCTCGCGAAAAAGCCAGAAGACCATAGACACCGTATGGGTGACGCGCCGCCTCTTGGAGGACCGTAAGACCTTAGGAAAACTCACCCCGGCCGACTATGACATCTTTCTCCGTCAGGCGCGGATGAATGTCTCGCGCATGGAGACTTACGGCGACGAAGATCTGACCCGTCTGGTCTTCCTGACCATGCGTCAGATGGCAGGGAGATATTTTCCCGGCGCCACACCGGTTGATCCGCAACTCAAGCCTTTGGCCGCCGCCTTGACCGGAAACAGTTTCAGCACATTCATGTTTCTCACCGGACTTCTGGCCTGAGATTATAATAAAACCCGACCCGCTTGCGTTAGAGAGGTATGAAGCGGAAGGTCGGCATAGTAACATGGATGGGCTACCACAACTTCGGCACCAGTCTGCAGGCATTTGCACTTGCGCAGGTTGTCGGAAAGTTAGGTTATTCTCCCGTGATGGTCGACGATGCCCCTCTGATCCGCAAATACTATGCTTCGGTCTATCCTGTAAATCCCCTGAAGAAAGGTCTGTCGCTTCTCCTCAAACCGATCCTTGCCACCCGGGCCGACCGGATATACGGCAAGTTTCGCGACGACTCCACACGAATGTTCGACACGTTCCGTGCCGATCGCTTCGATATAGTCCCCGACACCGATGGTCTCGACATCTGCATCGCAGGAAGCGACCAGATATGGTCCACGGGTTTCCCCCCTGTCGACTGGTATCTCCGTCACTATTTTCTTGCCGATTTCAGCGGAGTCAAGATAGCCTATGCCCCCTCGCTCGGAATGCCGGAAGAGAAAGAGACTGAATATGCCGCCCACGTCGGCGACTGGCTACGGTCATTCAAAGTCCTGTCGGCACGCGAACCCGAGGGGGCGAGAATTCTGTCGGATATCTCGGGCGCCGATGTCCCGGTCCTCCTCGACCCCACACTTCTACTGAACCGTGAAGAGTGGATCCGAGCCTTAGGACTGAAGTCCACGGGCGCGGCTCCCTACTGTCTGCTCTACCTTCTCACCTACGACCGCCGCATCGTCGACGAAGCACGCGCCTACGCACTGCGGAAAGGGCAGCGTCTCGTCGCAATAGCCAACCATCCCGAACTTATCGCCGATGGCATTGAACCCCTGTCGGCCGGCCCGCAGGAATTTTTGGAAGCACTGTTCAATTCCTCCTCTTTCGTGACCGACTCATTTCACGGAGTGATTTTCGCATCCGTTTTCGACAAGCCGTTCGCCGTCTACCGCCGATTTGCCGATCGCGAAAATTTCCACCAGAACAACCGTGTCGCCGGTTTCCTGAATATCACAGGCAGCGATAAGGAACTTCTTCAGCCCGGGGCCACTCTCGACGACCGGACTGTCACCACGGCCGGCGATCTGCTCCACACCCCGCTGGCAGCGAAAATCGCCAAATCGCTGGAATATCTTTCAAACAATCTGAAACAACAACCATGAACTATCAGGACATTTGCCCTCACGACTCCTGCACGGGCTGCATGGCCTGTCTGTCGTCGTGCGCTCACACGGCGATTGTTCTGACCGAAGACTCTCTCGGGTTTGCATATCCCAAAATCGACACTTCGAAATGTGTAGGCTGCGGTCTGTGCGAAGCGGTCTGTCCCGCCAACCATCCCGTCAGCCGGTTATTTCCACAGAAGTGCTATGCCCTTGCCGGACCTGAGGGACTGCTGAGGGATACGGCTTCGGGTGGAGCCGCCACCGTTCTGAGCCGCCATGTCACCGGCCGCGGAGGTGTGGTCTACGGCTGCAGCGGCGAAGATATCCGCGATGTGCGCCATATCCGCATCCAGTCCGTCGAAGAGATCAGCCGTCTTCAGGGATCCAAATATGTCCAGAGCAAGACGGAGGGTATCTTCCGCGAGGTTCGCAAGGATCTTTCTGACGGAAGAAAAGTTTTGTTTATCGGGACACCCTGTCAGATCGGCGGACTACGGAACTATCTCCGTCGCGATTGGGACAACCTTATCACTGTCGACCTCGTCTGCCACGGTGTCCCCTCCCAACGTCTGCTCAACGAGAATATCGACAATCATAAAAAGCGATATCCCCGGCTCGTGGAAGACTCGGTCGCTTTCCGGTTGAAAAAAGATTTCGATTCGCCCCGTGCCCGTATATCCTACGGTTTTTATTTCCGGCCTGCCCCCGGGGAAGATCTCAAGTCGATTCGCTGGTATGACGATCCCTTCATGCTCGGCTTTTTAGGAGCCGCGACAATGAGAACCTCCTGCTACGAATGTCCCTATGCCTACAACGTCCGTGCTTCCGACCTCACCCTCTCCGACTTCTGGGGCCTGGGTCGAGACGCCGGCTTCAAGTCAGGCCGCGGTGTCTCATCCGTTCTTGTCAACACTTCCCGTGGTGCCGGTTTCTGGCAGGAAGTTCTCTCAGCCCTTCCCGCCGGGATCGGAGTCCGCGAAAGAAAAATTCAGGAATCAATCACCGGCAACGGACAACTGATGTGTCCGACAAGGCGCTATCCTTCGGTCGACCTCTTCCGCTCGCTTTATCCGCAGGAAGGATTGAAGAAAGCCATCTTCAAGTCCCTTCGCCGTAAACGGCTTAAAGCCCGTCTGCTCCGATATATCAAGTCACTCAAGAAACTCCTATGATTCCCAAGACGATACACTATTGTTGGTTCGGAGGCAAGCCGCTGCCTGAAGATGTCAGAGACTACATCGACACATGGCGTCGGCATTGTCCTGACTATGAAATCAAGGAGTGGAACGAGTCAAACTTCGATCTTGACCTCTATCCCTTCGTGCGCCAGGCCTACGACGCCAAGAAGTTTGCCTTCGTGGCCGACGTCGTGCGTCTCTACGCGCTTTTTCACGAAGGGGGCATCTATATGGACACCGATGTCGAGGTGTTGAAATCATTCGACCCCTTTCTCGGCCATACCGCTTTCGGCGGCTACGAGGATGATACCCGCGTGACCACCGGAGTCATGGGTGCGGTCAAGGGATCGGAATGGGCCCGCGAAAATCTCGATTATTACCGCGGACGCCGTTTCCTGCTTCCCGACGGCTCGCCAGACACGACGATAAATGTCGAGATCATCACAGCAGCAATGGAGAAAAAGGGGCTCAGGCGCGACAACACATTCCAGGACTTCAAAGACTGGTTCACCATATATCCGAAAGATTATTTCTGTCCCAAGTCGCATGTCGACGGCCGGGTGCGTGTCACCCCCAACACGGTGGTCATCCATCATTTCGCAGGCACCTGGCTCTCGCCACTCGAGGCCGAATCGATCCGGATAGCGCGCCGACTCTCCTGGATCCCGGAGCACCGCCGTTATCTGGTCAGCAAGTTCTTCGCCACACTCCGCATGGAAGGGATCCGCGCCACTCTCGCCCAGACCGTGCGTCGCCTGCGCCGGTAGAACGGCCTCTTTTTACCCATCTTTAACACCGTCGGCTTTGCGGTTTTGAGGATTTTTTGCTAAATTTGTGGTTTCATAACCCCAACGATCATACCAATGTCCGAAACCGAAGCACGCGATAAATCACTCCTCGATACAACAGAAACCGACTCATCAGCCGATACCGCTCCCGAGGTGAGTTATACCGAGGACGACATAAAGACCCTCGACTGGAAGGAGCACATCCGCCGACGTCCGGGCATGTATATCGGCAAACTCGGCGACGGCTCAAATTTCGACGACGGAATTTACGTGCTCATCAAGGAGGTGCTCGACAACGCCATCGACGAGTATATGATGGGGTTTGGCAAGCAGATACGTGTGGATGTCACCGACACCACGGTCACCGTCCGCGACTTCGGCCGCGGAATTCCCCTGGGCAAACTCGTCGATGCCTCATCGCGCATGAACAC
>CAMWGM010000013.1 GCA_947173755.1 uncultured Muribaculaceae bacterium | reverse complement strand
GATACAAACGTAGGTCGGAGACCTTCAACTCCCACACACTCACTTAATTATGCATAACTAAATCCCCATCTCTATATCATATTTTTTCAAAATTTCCTCTATGGATTTTTTGCTATCGGCAGGTTTTCTCAGAGCCATATAGAACTGATCGCCGGTTTTAATTATCTTCCCGGCAATAGTCTTATAGTCTCTCCAAGTCATTTTCCCGATTTTATCAGTTTTGCCGCTCAGTTTATATATCTCATAAAGACCCGTCTCGCCTAACAGGACACTCTGTATCCCTTTCCTGATAGCCGACCTCGCCACCTCTTTCCACGATCTTTGTCCAAGCGCATAAGCCTTCAGAACATACATGAAATTGACGTTGAAGTAGAAAAGTTTCAGGGTACTTCGGTCGAAGAGTCTATCCTTGAAGTGTCTCCTGACATCACTCTTGTGTGATATTACAATCCCGCTGTCATTATACCTGAAACTATATTTATGGTCCGACTCAGACTCTATATCAGATCCGATTATCGAACCGGAGATGAAAAAATTCGGGATAAACCCATACCCCTCGGTGGTCTCATCAAAAATCAGATGCGATTTTTCCTCATCCTCCATGATAAGTTGCTGCACATTAAGCGCATAGTCATACTGTTTATGCATAGAATCAGACGGAAGATCTACCTTCAATTGACCACCCTCCTTCTTCAACGGATAATACTTGCTGTCGCCTATATAATAACTCTTTGTCTCCCCGATAAGAGGCGTATAACGGTAAATATGATCAAGTTGCCTGCCGTCTCCGAAAGTGCGGAGTCTTTTCTCAACATGATCCCCTATCAGGAAATCAACCATATCCTCAAATACATGATGGAAAGATTTCGCCAACAGTTGATCCCGAGTCAATGGATTGGCCGACAAAGCAAACATTTCATTGAAGAATGCCATGCATAGAGTCCACAGACGAATCGCCTCGTTTGAAAAATAATTCGATTTGATCTGACGCAGACGCAGAGTGCCACGCCCGGCCAGATAAGTCTTGAAAATAATGTCGGGGATTGTCTCTATATTATAAGTTCTTTTGTGTGGAAAGCCGAATTCCTTGGTGACATAATTGAGTATCGAGAAATAAATGACTATCAGTTCCTCCTCAAAATTGGGGCGGCTCTTTAGTTTGACGGGATTTGTATAATAGGGCTGCCCGTTCTGAATAATCGGGGTATTACGGTTTATGGTTTTATTCCATTTTATACGTGCACCCGCTTTAGACTCGGCAATTATTCTTGAGAAATATCCCTGATTGTCACGGTTGAACCTCAAGAGTTCAAGAATCACCTCGAGGAGCGAGCCTGAGCGGCCGGTCTGCTTATCGTTCTGTGTCGGAGTGGTAGTGATTTTTGAGATTATCGAGTTTTTCGGATTACTGTCAGAGTAATTGCTCAGAGCCCTATATATCCAGATCGCGAAGGCTCGTAAATCCTGACGGATAGTTGAGTCAACTTTTTTATCAGATAATTGATTTTCAGCGACATCGAGAGCGTCAAGGTCAAAGACATCCTGGGGTGTCAGGTTCCCTGAGCCAAGGAAAAGCCTCTGTTTATTGTCATCCCTATCATTGACTATCAGAACTTTTGGGAGGACGATTACACAATCGTGAAGCGCTTTGCTGAAATAATAGCCTACGCAGTTGAACGACACCGATCCCGGACAGGATGAAGACACATCCTTCCTGTATCTATAGAATTCACTGTCAAGTTCATCCATAAATTCCTTTCCGCGGAAATAAGACGAACTTGACAAGGGATATTTGTAGTCCTCAATCAGAATATGCATCCTTCAGCAAAATTTATCTGCTAATATTTACCTTGTACCATTGTTACACCAAGTTTTTTTACAATGTCTTCAAACTTAGACCATGTACTGTGACCAGTCGAAGTGTCATTGTAGATAAATAAGGAGCCATCCAGAGTTTTGACATGATATCCTTTTGGGAAAGCCTTATCTTTCCTGATCCATTTATCTGATGCGCCGGCCTTTCTCCATTTTGATATGGCATCATCTGTTGAAAGACCGCTGCATGTAAGGAAAAACAGTGCCAATACGGCTTGTTTTTGGACTCTGACACTAAAGTAGGAGTCTGGAGACTTTGTTTTATAAAGAATAACTCTTTTATCCGGAGCAGTGCTCGGCATCTTAGTCGTAACTGTCATATCAACATCCTTAGTCTCTAAAAACGAATCCCTATCTATAAGTTCATCAGAGGACTTAGATGACTTTTTGAGATCATCTTTCTCATCAACTTCCGAATCAGTATCCGGCTGGTTTTCGAGATTCCACAGAAAATCTGAGAGAGTGCATTCCTCGAAAAATTTGTCGAAGGATTCGATCACATAAGGAGCCTTCCCTAATTTTTCTTTGATGACATCGGGTGCCGTCTCACCTCTGTTGGAAGAAAGATCAAACGGAGTTTCCGATTTCATGTAATCGCGAAAAACATCGTTCCAAAGATAAAATATAACTTTGTTGATAAACTGGCGACGGGAGATAGTCTTGTCATCAGCCGGCTTTATGAAAAAGTAGCCGAGTTGCTTATCCTGACTCTGAGTCTTCTCAAGGATGACACCATTGATCCACTCGATAAATTTATACCATGATTTATATTCGCCCGGCCTGACTTCTATCATCCAATCCTTACCTGCGTCAGAGATAAGGACATACTCCATCTCCCATCTGCGTTTGAATGCACTGTCCATAGGGAAGAGCGACTGATCGGAAGTATTCATCGTGGCCCAGATATAGAAATTTTCAGGCAACCTGATCTCATTGGGATCGCCTTTCAATTCCTCCTTAAGATATGCGGCAATATCGGAATCACAATTGATGGCATAGGTAGACTTTCCCTCATTATCCCGGTCAAGAAGTTGAAAGAGATCACCGAATATAGCCGCGCAATTTCCACGGTTTATCTCCTCTATCACAAGAAACTGTTTTTTGTCAGGATTTTTACAGGCATTAATATAGGCTCTTATAAATGCCTGGGCTACAAACTTATATTCAATCAAGGAATGTCCACCTTCCTTTACAGACACAGGCTTATAACAACCGACAAATGACGAGTAGTCGCTCTCGGGGTGAAATGTCGTCCGCTCTACATTATGATTATTAGTCAACACATCAACGATAAATGATTTACCTGTTCCGGGAGCACCGTAGAAAATCACCTGTCGCGATAAGGAATATGCTATGAAATTATCAATTGCTGACTCAATGTCCGACGTATCTGAAGAATCCTGACGCAGTCTCTTGATTTCAGCACAGACGGCGTCGAGAGTTCCTTCCTCGAGGGCCCTATTAAGGTTTTCATATAGTTCATTGTTTTCCATTGCTCTGTTTTATAATTTTCTTCGGCAAATTAACGAATAAAAATCGGAGTATCCAATAAGGGGTCTCTAATTAAGAGGAAAAGTATTGGGGAGATTGGCGAAATTTGAGTAATTTTGTAGTTATGAACGAAAACGCCTCCTCAGATAATAAGGATTTTGACATCCGCCGCGACCGTGTGGCTGCCGACAAGGAATTCGAACGCGCGTTGCGACCGAGTTATTTCGACGGCTTCAACGGCCAGGAGAAGATTGTGGAAAATCTAAAGGTGTTTGTCGAGGCGGCCAAAATGCGCGGCGCGGCTCTCGACCATCTGCTGCTTTTCGGACCTCCGGGACTCGGGAAGACCACTCTCGCCGGGATCATAGCCAACGAACTTGGTGTCAATTTCAAGGTGACCTCAGGACCGGTGCTCGACAAGCCGGGCGATCTGGCGGGGATACTTACGAGTCTCGAGGAAAATGACGTGCTGTTTATCGACGAGATCCACCGCCTCAGCCGCGTAGTCGAGGAGTATCTCTACTCGGCTATGGAGGATTATCGTATCGACATCATGATCGACAAGGGGCCCGGAGCGCGGTCGGTGCAACTTTCGCTGTCACCTTTCACTCTCGTCGGAGCCACCACACGGTCGGGTATGCTGACCGCCCCGATGCGTGCCCGTTTCGGCATCAACTGTCATCTCGAATATTACTCGCACGACGTGCTGGGACGCATAATCGCCCGCTCGGCTGCCCTCCTCAAAGTGAGGATCTCGTCGGAGGCGGCCCACGAGATCGCGCTACGCTCGCGAGGCACGCCGCGTATCGCCAACTCACTTCTGAGACGCGTCAGAGACTTCGCGCAGGTGAAAGGTTCGGGCAGTATCGATCTCGAGATCACACGTTTCGCACTCGAAGCACTCAATATCGACCGCTACGGCCTCGACGAGATGGACCACCGTCTGCTCAAGACGATGATACAGAAATTCGGAGGTGGTCCGGTGGGACTTTCGACCATCGCCACCGCTATCGGCGAAGAGCAGGATACCATCGAGGAGGTCTACGAACCGTTTCTCATCATGGAGGGCTTCCTGAGGCGTACTCCCCGCGGACGCGAGGTGACCTCGCTGGCCTACCGTCATCTGGGTCTCGACATGCCCTCGGCATCGGGATCGCTCTTCGAATAATCCACACATGACAAATTTACCTCTATGGCCGGCATAAAATCTCTCGCCAAGGACACGGCAGTCTACGGAATGTCGAGCATAATCGGGCGCTTCCTCAACTGGTGTCTGGTGCCGCTCTACACAGTGATGTTTCCCGCCGCCGAATATGGCGTGGTCACCTACATCTACTCCATCACGGCCCTCGCGCTCATCATCCTCACCTACGGGATGGAGACCGGCTTCTTCCGCTTCACGGCCCACGACCGCTATCCGGATCCGATGGAGGTCTACTCGACGGCACTCATCTCGCTCGGCGCGACCTCCACGCTCTTCATCGCTCTGATGTTCGTGTTCCTGACTCCGATAAGCGCGGCCATGGACTGTCGGGCCCACCCCGACTATGTCTGGATGATGGGGATCGCCGTTGCGCTCGACGCCTTCACCGCGATGCCGTTCAGCTATCTGCGCTACCGGAAGAAAGCCATGCGTTTCGCGGCTCTGCGACTCGTCAATATCGCGCTCAACATCGGGCTCAATCTCTTCTTCATCCTTATCTGTCCGTGGCTCTGGGATCAGGCTCCGGGCTGGATAGCGTGGTTCTACGACCCGGGATTCGGAATCGGATATATCTTCCTGACCAATCTCGTCACCTCGGCGGTCAACGTGCTGCTGCTCCTGCCCGAACTGCGCGGATTCAGCTGGCGCTTCAATCCGCGACTGTGGCGCGAGATGCTGGTCTATTCGGCCCCGTTGCTCGTGCTCGGCATAGCGGGCGTCATGAACCAGAGCATCGACAAGATCCTCTTCCCCATCCTCTGCTCCGATCCGGGCGAGGCGATGCATCAGCTCGGTATCTACGGCGCCAACTACAAGATAGCCATCGTGATGGTGATGTTCATCCAGGCCTACCGCTTCGCCTATGAGCCTTTCATCTTCGCGCGCGGACGTGAGGCCGGCAGCGAAGAGGCGCGGATGCAGAGTTACCGCGACGCCATGAAATGGTTTGTGATCGCCTCGATGGGTATTTTCCTGGCCGTGATGTTCTATATCGACATCGTCAAGCATTTCATAGCCTCATCCTACTACAGCGGCCTGAAGGTGGTGCCGATCATCATGATAGCCGAATTTTTCTTCGGGGTGTTCTTCAACCTCTCGCTATGGTACAAACTTACCGACAAGACCCAGTGGGGAATGTGGCTGTCGCTCGGCGGCCTCGCCGTCACGATCGGTCTCAACGTGCTTCTCGTGCCGCGGTTGGGCTACATGGGATGCGCCTGGGCAGCCCTCGGATGCTACGGGTCGATGATGATAGCAAGTTACTGGGCCGGACGCACGCACTACCCGATCGGCTATGACATCCCCAGGATGCTGATGTATTTCTCAGCGGCGATAGCCCTGTGGATCATCGGAGTCGTGATCGGCAGCGAGGCTCATCCCTGGATGACTATGGTGGCACGCACTCCGCTGCTCGCGCTGTATGTGGTTCTGGTGTTCCGCACCGAACATATCTCACTCCGGAGTCTGCGCAACCTGATCCCGCGTCACAACTGACCCTGCTCGATCAGAGTGGCGACGCGCTCGATGACGGCATCTTTCTTATCCTTCTCGGGATGGTAACCGGCCTTGAGGTTGACACCGAAGAACCGACCGAAGGTCTGCCAGAAACCGGCCCGGAATGAACCGAGGAAAGCCTTGAGGATCGAATAACTCGACTGGTCGGTCTCGCGGTTGATCAGTTTGATGAGCATCTGCGCCTGGCTCTTGGTCAGTTTCTTCAGGACAGGTTTATACTGCTCGAACACCGCACCCTCCATCTCCTTGAGATAACGCTCGCGCTCCTCCTGGGTCGGGAAGGTCTCGATGTACTCGTAGGTCTCGATGAGAGTCTCGCATATGAGTTTGGCATAAGGGAGGGTCTTGCGCACGTCGCGCACCGTGCGCCAGTAGAATTCCTCATCCTTCTTGTTCTTGAACTTGAGTTCGGGATAGACCGACACTTCGGAGAGCACGAGCATGAAAGTGTCGTCGCCGGTGTCGGGATCAGTCATGAAATAGTAGCCTGAAAGCGCCTTCTTGCGTAAAGAGCGGCTCTCGATCTCCTCGGCCGAGGGAGCGAGAGATTCCTGAGCGACACCGGTGAGCGATGCCGCCAGAAGAAATGCAGATATGACGCTTTTCAACCACATATATACTTATAACAACTGAAAAGCGGTTTTTATTGCCAATCAGTTGATTTTGCGCGGCACGGGGGGATAGTCGAGCGTGTAGTGGAGTCCGCGCGACTCCTTGCGTTCCTTAGCCTGACGCATGATGAGATAGCCGACATTGATGATGTTGCGCAGTTCGCAGATCTCTCGGGAGGCTTTCGAGCGCTTGAAGAGGGCCTCGGTCTCCTCATAGAGGATGTCGAGACGGTTCCATGCACGGTCGAGACGAAGGTTGGAGCGGACGATGCCGACATAGGTTCCCATAATCTGGTTTACCTCCTTGAGACTCTGGGTGATGAGCACCATCTCCTCGGGGATGCGAGTGCCCTCGTCGTTCCACACTGGGATATCGTCGCGCAGATCGTAGCCGCCGATATGGGCGGAGGCGTGGCGGGCTGCGGCGTCAGCATAGACGACAGCCTCGATGAGCGAGTTGGAGGCGAGGCGGTTGCCGCCGTGAAGACCTGTGCACGAGCACTCGCCGACGGCGTAGAGACGCTTGATGGAGGACTCGCCGTTGAGATCGACCTTGATGCCGCCGCAGAGATAGTGGGCAGCGGGAGCTACGGGGATATAGTCCTTGGTGATATCGATGCCGAGTTCGAGACAGTGGGCATAGATATTGGGGAAGTGGCGTTTGGTCTCCTCGGGATCCTTGTGGGTGACATCGAGATAGACGTGGTCGTCGCCGAGCAGTTTCATCTCGGAGTCGATGGCACGGGCCACGATGTCGCGGGGAGCGAGCGAGAGGCGCGGGTCATACTTGTGCATGAACTCCTCACCCTTGAGATTGCGGAGGACAGCACCGTAGCCGCGCATCGCCTCGGTGATGAGGAAGGAGGGACGGTCGCCGGGATGATAGAGCGCGGTGGGGTGAAACTGAATGAACTCCATGTCCTTGACAGTGCCCTTGGCACGATAGACCATCGCGATGCCGTCGCCTGTGGCGACGAGAGGATTGGTGGTGGTGCGGTAGACGGCACCGACACCCCCAGTGGCCATCAGAGTGACCTTGGCTAGGAATGTGTCGACGACACCCTTCTCAGTGTCGAGCACATAGGCACCATAGCAAGTGATGTCGGGAGTGCGGCGGGTGACGATCTTGCCCAGATGATGCTGGGTGATGATCTCGATAGCGAAATGATGCTCGTAGACATCGATGTCAGGGTTGCGGCGCACAGCCTCGATCAGCGACTCCTGGATCTCGAAGCCGGTGTTGTCGGCATGATGGAGGATGCGGAACTCCGAGTGGCCTCCCTCGCGATGGAGGTCGAACTCGCCGTCCTCCTTTTTGTCAAAATCGACACCCCATTTGATGAGTTCGCGGATCTGAGCCGGGGCGTTGCGGACGACCTGTTCGACAGCCTGAGGATCGCTGAGCCAGTCGCCGGCGATCATCGTGTCGGAGATGTGCTTGTCGAAATCGTCGACCTCGAGATTGGTCACCGAGGCCACACCGCCTTGAGCAAGAGCCGTATTAGCCTCGTCGAGAGTGGTCTTGCAGATGAGGGCCACCCTTGATGAAGGAGATGCCACCTTGAGGGCGAAACTCATTCCGGCAATGCCTGAGCCTATCACCAGATAATCATACTTGCGTGTCATGGATTTATCGTAGATTCAGTTTTATCTTGATTATACTGCAAAATTACCAAACTCCCCGACAAAATGCAAGAGGAGCCGGACCTTTCGCGGAGGAACGGGCGGGAGTTTTTTGAATTTCGGGAATTTTTTATATCTTTGTAAAAAATTCCCGAAGGATGGACCACTATTTAGTATCTGCCCGAAAATACCGCCCGTCGACGTTCGGCAGCGTCGTCGGACAGCAGGCTCTTACCGCCACGCTCAAGAATGCCATCGCCACTGGGCGACTGGCCCACAGCTACCTGTTCTGCGGGTCGCGCGGTGTGGGCAAGACATCGTGTGCGCGCATCTTCTCGAAGACGATCAACTGTCTGAACCCGACGGCTGACGGCGAGGCATGCAACGAATGTGAGTCGTGCCGCGCCTTCAATGACGGCAATTCGCTCAACATCATCGAACTCGATGCAGCGTCGAACAACAGTGTAGACGATATCCGCGAACTGTCGAGACAGGTGCTCGTCCCGCCATCCACGGGGAAGTATCGCGTGTTTATCGTCGATGAGGTGCACATGCTCTCGCCGGCGGCATTCAACGCGTTTCTCAAGACGCTCGAGGAGCCGCCTTCCTACGTGATCTTCATCCTGGCAACCACCGAGAAACAGAAGATTCTGCCGACCATCCTTTCGCGATGCCAGATCTACGACTTCAAGAGGATCACGATCCGCGACATGATAGACCATCTGTCGTATGTGGCCCGGGAGGAGGGGATCAAGGCGGAACCGGCCGCACTCGGAGTGATAGCCCGCAAGGCTGACGGAGCGATGAGAGATGCGCTCAGTATCTTCGACCAGGTGGCGGCATCGTCGCGCGGCAACATCACCTTCAGCAGCACGCTCGACAACCTGAACGTGCTCGACTACCACTACTACAACCGCCTGATCGAGTGCTTCCTGACTGGGAATGTGCTCGAGACGTGGATGATCTATAAGGAGATCCGCGACCGAGGATTTGACTCGCACTTCTTCATCAACGGTCTTGCCGACTATCTGCGGGACCTTATGGTGGCACGCGATCCGTCGACCATCTCCCTGCTGGAGACCGACGACGAGGCCCGAGCCGAAATGGCGGCAGTGGCTGTGAGGCTGCATCCGGAATTTCTGCTGCGTGCCATGGCCCTCTGCAATGACGCCGACCTTCACTGGCGCGACGCCGGCAACAAGCAGTTTCTGGTGGAACTGACACTGGCGAAAATATGCCAATCATGCAGCCCCTCACCCGGCAGTAAAGCCGACACCGAAGGCGAGGGGCAGTTGAAACCGATCGGTGTCGCAACTGCCACCTCCCACAGGAGCGAAAGGTCCGGCCAGGCGAGCCAGCCTGCTCCGACGGTCAAGACCACGCCCAAGGCTGAGCCTGTCCAACCCAACTATCCGACTATTACATCGGAGGCACCCGCACCGCGCTATGAGACACCGGCACCTCAAAGGCCTACCAGGCAGGTGAGGACGCGCACAGTCCAGATCAACGCCCATCCCGCAACGGGATCCGACGCCGCGAGGGAGCAGAGCGCACCGCAGGCGCAGCAGAGCGCAACACGAAACTCAGACTACACGGAAGAGCAATTCGAGGGGGCATGGCAGGCCTTCATCGACGCTCACAGCACGCGCCACATCCTGATCAATACCATGCGAGCCTCCAGACCTCAACCTGCGGGGAATCAGAAGTATATTGTCACGGTCGAGAACGAAAAGCAGCATGAGGAAATGACAGGAGCGATGGGGGAACTGCTGAGTCATCTGAGGGAGACGCTTGCAAACGACGGAATAGCCATCGAGGTCAGGATCAATGACGGGGCTCCGTCGCCGCACACATGGAACGAGCGACAGGTGCTGAACCACATAGTGGAACATAATCCGGGAGTCGGCGAGCTGATCAGCACCCTGGGGCTGACGCTGGGCTGACACAATAATCAGCAGGAAAATGCGTTAATATAGTCAAGGACCGACGTGGAGTCGGCTCACCATTCCTTTCCTATGAAAACATTTTTCCTCTCTCTCCTAACGATACTCGCAGCCGCGACAATGCTTACCGGCTGTATAGAAGACGGTTATGCCACATCGGCAGCCGCACAGCCCGAATTTTCGACCGACTCGCTCAAGATGGGGGTGACATTTACAGGTCAACCTACGCCGACGAGCAGTTTCAAAGTCTACAACCGCAATCCGAAGATCCTGTCGATCAGCCGCATCGCGCTGCGCGGTGCCGACGGGTCGGCATTCCGCATCAACGTGGACGGCTCGGCGGGACGCGAATTCAACGACATCGAGATCAGACCAAACGACTCGATCTACGTGTTTGTCGAGGCCACTCTCCCCGAAACAGGATCGGGAATTCCGACAGCATTCACAGACCGGATAGATTTCATCACCAACGGCGTTGAGCGCTCGGTGGTGGTGAGAGCGGACGGGTGTGACGTGATCCGCCGTCACGGCTACACGGTGGAGAGCGACGAGCGCTGGGAGGCCGGGATGGCTTACCAGATCTTCGACTCGCTGATCGTGGCACCGGGTGCGAAACTGACCCTTGATCCGGGCGTGACGCTCTGCTTCCATTCGAAAGCGGAGATGATCGTCAGAGGTACACTGGAATGTCAGGGAACGCCTGAAGCGAGGGTGCAGATGTGCGGCGACCGAACAGACAACGTGCTTACGGACATCTCGTTCGACCTCATGGCATCGCAGTGGCGCGGACTGACGTTCGCTCCCGAAAGCCGCGGCAATATGCTGAGCCACACCGAAGTGCGCAACACCGAACAGGGGGTGACGGCCGACTCGCTGGCAGAAGTGAAATTTCTGAACTGCCGTCTGCGCAATTCAGCCGGATATTCACTGACGGGCTATCATGCTGACCTGAAACTCACGGGCCCGGAACTGGCCGAAGCGTCGGCAGGAGTGCTTGGAATCGTCCGGGGCCGACTCGAAGCGACCCACTGCACATTTGCGAACTACTATCTCTTTTCGGCCCTGAGAGGAGCAAGCATCCAGATGGCACACTTCTCACAGGAGACCGACGACGGGTCGGGGCTGCCGTATCTGCAGGCTGATATCAACAACTCGATCGTCTATGGCAACGGAACCGATCTCTCGCACGGCGATTTCGAAGGATCAAAGATCTATTTCCGGAATTGTCTGCTGAAGAGCGCGGGCAATGATGACGACCACTTCATCAATATCCTCTGGGACACGGACCCGATGTATGGCACGGTCAGAGAGGATTATCTCTTCGACTACCGACTCTATCCCGAATCGCCGGCACGCGAATGGGCAGATCAGGGGCTGACCACGCCCGAAAGCCGCAAGGATATCTACGGCACGGAGCGAGTCAGGAGCATCGGAGCCTACGAAAAAGCGTATGAATGAGGGGTGTCTTCTCGCCCGCCGTCATGAGGGGAGATAGATCAGTGTAGAGGCGCGACGGAGATCGAAGATCCGGCGGGCAGCCTCAGTCACTGAGTCAAGAGTCACCGCAGCATAACCCTCCTCGAAACGGTTGATATCCTCGCCATGCATTTCGGCCAATGCAAGAGCCAGGGCGCGGTCGGGACAGGTGACGAGTCCGAACGCGGTCTGAGAAGCATGGCGGTTTTTGGCACGCTCGAGTTCGCGGGAAGTGACGCCGTCGGGATGGTCGGAGGAGGAGACGTGGCACAACTGACGTGCCTGACTGACCAGGATCTCCTCAGCCTCAATCAGAGCCTCCTTAGAAAAATCGGAAAGTTGAGCCTGGAGACGAAGGTGACCCGGTTCCTCGCTGCCGGTGATCGAAGCATCAGCAGTGATGAAGAGCGGTGATCCCATAACGAGACGACGGTAGAAACGCGAAGAGTTGCCTGAGGCAAGGATGTCGGTGATCAGGTCGGCCTCACGGTAGAAAGGACCGTTGTAGCCGGACATGGGGAATGCAATCACGATGCGGGCATGAGGGACAGGGCCTTTCACGACCTTGCGGCGCGGAGCCTCCTGAAGAGGTTCGGGAGGATATGTGCGCCGGCGAGGTGAGCCTCCTTCGAGAGGTCCGAACCACTTCTCCACAGCCCGTCGCGCCGTTTCGTAAGTGACGTTGCCCGATATGGCGAGCACGGCGTTGGCGGGGGAATAACCTTCGGAATAGAACTTAAGGAGGTCGGTGAGATAAAATCGCTCAAGTTGGCCGACCGACTTACCTATCGTCGGGTGTGAGTAGGGATGATTGGTGAAGAGCATCTCGCGAAGATGGTGTTCGAGATCGCCGTAAGGGCGTGAGAGGTGGGTCTGCTTGAATTCTTCAATTACCACCGCCCGCTGGATGTCGAGATTGCGCTGAGACAGGGAGAGGCTTTTCATGCGGTCGGCCTCGAGAAAAATCAGTGTTTCAAAGTTGACAGCCGGAGCGACTTCATAGAAATTGGTGAAGTCGTTTGAGGTCCATGCGTTGTCGGAACCGCCGGCCTTCTCGATGACAGCATCGAAATCGGGGGCGTTGGCGGAGCCAGCAAACATGAGGTGTTCCATCAGGTGGGCGATGCCCGTCATGTCGGGGTCCTCGTCGCGCGCTCCGGTGTCGTAGAGGAGATCAACGGCGACCATAGCGGTCGAGGGGTCATAGTTGTGAACGACCCGTAACCCATTGGTCAACCGAAAAGTAGTGTATGAAATCATTGATTAATCCTTTTACCGACCAAAATTAGTAAAAAAGTGGGGTAAAAACTAAAAAAATTCGTTTAACATTTGGATATATGAGGAAAATGTGTGAAATTTGCCTTTGTAATTAATAATTCTCTCGTAAATGAAAAATCTCGTAGAACAAATTGCCAACGGTTTCGAATCGTTTGCAAAAGACGCAGCCGCTCAGGTTGAGAATGGCAACAAGGCAGCCGGAGCACGTGCCCGCAAAGTATCTCTCGAACTCGAAAAACTCCTCAAACAGTTCCGCAAACACTCAATTGACGCAGCCAAATAAAAAGGAACGTCATCAACATAACGAGTCATCCCATCAGGCAGGCCCGGCAACGCCGGGTCTGCTAATTTTTTCCCCCGATAATTCCGGGGAGGAATCTATAGATATTCCTTTACCCCCTTGAATGTCATCCTGTGGAGCGGCGAAGGGCCGTAGCGAAGGATGGCTTCGCGATGGGCAGCGGTGGGATAAGCCTTGTTGATGTCCCATCCGTAGACCGGATACAAAGCGGCGAGACTGGTCATGAGTTCGTCACGGTGGGTCTTTGCAAGGATCGAGGCGGCGGCGATGTTGCCGAGACGTGAGTCGCCCTTGACGATTGTGGAAAAAGGGATGTCACGATAAGGGCTGAAGCGGTTGCCGTCGACGACGATCGCTCCGGGTGTCACGGAGAGGCGATCGAGAGCACGATGCATGGCAAGGATAGAGGCCTGAAGGATGTTGATGCGGTCGATCTCCCCGGCCGAGACCTCGGCGACAGACCATGCAACGGCCTCAGCCTCGATGACGGGGCGGAGCAAGGAACGCTGACGCTCGGTGAGTTGTTTTGAGTCGTTGAGAAGCGGGTGGGTCCACCCGTCGGGCAGAATGACTGCCGCCGCGACCACAGGACCTGCGAGACAGCCGCGACCGGCTTCATCGCAACCTGCCTCAAGAACAAAAAAGGTGGAGGCGGAGGGAAGCAATGAATGGGGAGGCATCATGAAGTTGTTTAAGACGCGGAATGGATCACTGCTGCTGCTCGTCGACGAAGCCGTAGCCGAGACCGGAACGGTTGACGAGGTTCTTGCTGTAGCCCGAGAGTTTCTTGCGGAGCCGTGAGATGTTGACATCCACGAGACGGGGATTGGTGAGTTGCTCACCGGGCCATGCCTCGGCAAAGATCTCCTCGCGACGGAAAAGACGGTTGCGTGAACGGAGAAGGAGTTTGAGGATGGTGAATTCGGTGGGGGACAATGAGACCGTCTCGCCGTCGATGAGAAGGCCGTGGGAGTCAACGTTGAGAATAAGGGTGCGATACTCGATGACGCGGGAGTTCATTGCGGGACGCATGTTGCGGTGACGACGCAGGATGGAGCGTATGCGGGCGATGATCTCGCGCAGCGAGAAGGGTTTGATGACATAGTCGTCGGCGCCGGCATTAAGACCTTCGATGATGTCGTTCTCGCTATCGAGTGAGGAGCAGAACATGACAGGGATGTGGGCTGTCATTGGATCTTCCTTGACCATGCCGAGAAATTCGAATCCTGAGATGGCGCCACTCAGATCGGTCTCGGAAATGATGAGCTGGAAGGTGTCAAGATTAAGCCGGAGAGCACTCTCGGCATCGGAAACCACCTCCACGTCATAGCCCTCGCTTGAGAGGTTTTCACTGAGCAATGAAGAGATAGTTTCATCATTGTCGACTATGAGAATATGGGGGTTGGAGGTGTTCACGGCTTTAGCTATTTAGTTGGTTTCATGCAAAATTAACTAAAAAAGATTTAACGTCAAAGGCTGTCACTGAATTGTAGAGGGTTTGCAATAATATTGTAAAAAAGGGGGAGAGCGGAGAGCGGAGAGTGGAGAGGGGGGACAATTGAAGGTCTCCGACCTACTTCCTTGGGCCTTCCACTGTCCCCACCTACGCTCACGGTTTTGCCAAACTCGCTACGCTCGGTTTGGCAAACCGCTCGCTTAAGGTGGGGTTACGAAGGGTTGAGGGTCGCCGACCCTCAGGGGACAACGTCGCTTGCGCGTCGGTGGTGATGACGCTGGCTTAAGGTGGATGTCTCGACTGACATCCCAAAGGGATGTCCCTACATTTCAGGGGAAATGCATAATTAAAGGGTTAGTAAGGGTATTAAACTGCAGAAGAGAGGGCATCGGGGGCGACTGAGGTGGGAGGGGTGGGAGTTATGGGAATGGTGGGAGTTGTGGGGTCTGAATTTTCAGTGAGAGGGGCTGCGGAGCCGACCCCAGGGGAAGAGAAGCCGACGGCAGGGGGAGCGGAGACGTCAACCGGGGCTGAGAGGTCGGGATTGGCGGAGGCGGAGGGGTTGGTCTGGGA
>CAMWGM010000012.1 GCA_947173755.1 uncultured Muribaculaceae bacterium | reverse complement strand
GATATTTTATCATATTTTGACTCTTTTTTGAGTCAACTTTTTTCAGGGCAAGACACCGCAACCGATATTTCGACAATAGGATGAGGCGTGTTAACTTTGCAATTGAAAAAAATAAGAAAAATTATATGAGAATAAGTGTCCCTGTTGGTTTTCTGAAAAAGAAAATGTAACTTTGCCGATGTTAGCGGAGGAGAAATACCGCTGACAAAGAAAAGCGTTTGCTTTCTTTCTCTGATAAGAAAATCGCCAATATTTCAGACAAGAGATTAAGAAGGTTTAGACGCTCTTCTGTATCGTCGTACCTATCCGTGGCCTCGCAGGCTCCGTTTGGATACCCGCTACAGTGGGGCATTTATTCTCTTTCTTTGGTCTTGTCGGGCGTTTGGCGATGCCTCTTATCACTGAAGAAGCGAAAATTCCCCACTTTTCTTTTAACCGTTTTTTTGTTTGCTGAATTTGGGAATTAGGAGGCATAAACAGAAAATATGTCATGCTCGACAAGGATCTCGAATTTTTAAACCGCGCTACAAATGAGCAATTGAAGACTCTTGTAGACATTCTTGTTTTCGACAAGGAAGGGAAAAAAAGGTTAACTGAAACTTTATCTTCAACGCAGAAGTTTAGCGAATGTTACCCTGATAACCTCAAGCCTCTCATTCCATCAATAGTGAATGAAATACAACTTTTCGGAGGCAATACACTGGTAAATATATTTCGCGGACACGGAGTGTGCTATCGTGAAATTTTAGAGGACGTTTGTGATCGCCTTAAAGTAAATTACAATAAGAAGGTTTCAGTAGAATTGCTGGAATCGGAACTACTCAGAAAAGTAGCAGTGACAGTGATCGAGAAAATGACTGACGAGGATATCAAGAAATTCGATGAGAACCTCGATAAAACAAGATTACTCAATGCTGCGATAGACGGTAACGGTGCCGCTATCATGGCAACCATCGCTGTTATTGTTTCACAGTTCGGTCAGCAGGTCGGTAAGGGAGCGCTTCTGTTGTTCGGACGTGCTCTTGCTCCACGTGTCATGGCGTATGCCGTGCCTGTTCTGCAGATTGCTGCGGTAGTTTGGACCCCATTCGACATTGCCTCGCCGGCTTATCGTGTCACAATACCGTTCACGATTACAACTGCTTTCATGCGCAGGCAAATTGAAGTTGCATCAGAAGATGAACTAAACGGTCTGTTCTCGTGAAACATTTTTGTCTTCACTGCGGTACAGAACTTCAGGAGTTTAAATATGTCTGTCCATCTTGTCATCACAATACCTATCTGGATAGTTTGGATGACAAGATGGTCAGTGCGTCCGCCGGAATTTTATCCGCAGTTAACATCGAATTGAACACACAATGGACAAAATATCGGTGTGGGAAAGAGGGATCAACAGGCCATGGATTCGCTGCAGAGGATTATAATGCGTTCTATGACAGAATATCAGGCAACGTAGTTGACCAATCCGGTCGATCAAATGAATTGAATGGATCGGACAGGATTGTAAATGGATCACCCATTCAGGTGAAATATTGTAAGACACCGGAGGCTACCGTAAATGCCGCTTTCGATAGCAACGGGCTCGGAGATTATCGTTATATGACCGACACCGGACCGCAGATTCTTGAGGTTCCCTATGATCAGTATGAAAGATGCCTGCAGATCATGGATGAGAAAATCCGTAACGGTCAGATAAAGGACTCCGGGTCATTGAAGGCAAAAGATATTGTAAGGAAAGGCAGATGTACCTATACTCAGGCCAAAAATATTGCAAAAGCGGGGAATATCGATTCATTGCTTTTTGATGCTAAGACCGGAGCCGTTATTGCACTTTCATCTCTAGGGGTCTCATTCTGTGTCAGATTAGGAATTGCTGCGTTATCATGTAAATCAACTGAGGATCTCAAACTTGCGGTTCAACTCTCATTTCTGGAGGGATTTAAATCCGGAACGATTACACTCTCGACCTCTGTTATCACCTCTCAGATTATAAGAACACAGTTCGGTCGTAACTTCGCGGCTCTTATGCAACATATGAGTAAGGATTCGATAGATACCATATATGGCACATCGATTGGAAAGAATCTCGTTCACGATATCGCATCAGGTATGTGGCAAAAAAGTCTGACCGGCGCGGCTGCGAAAAATGTTGCCATCAAACTTGTCCGTGTAAATGCTATCACAAATACCGCGGTGTTTCTTCTGACCTCAGTGCCGGATACTTATCGATTCCTCGTGGCAAGGTCAATATCAAGTCCTCAATTTATTAAAAATCTGGTTGTAAACGCTATGAGTATCAGTGGTGCCACGGTGGGTGGTATAATCGGACTAAAATTTGGAACACCCGGTGCCGTTGTGGGGGGAATGGTCGGTGGTACTGTGGGTGGCATTATGAGTAAGACCCTCATGGACCGGATTTCTAAGGATGATTCCGAGTATATGCAAGAACTCATTAAAATTGCGTTATTGGAACTTTCCAATGATTATGGAATACAAAGCCAATCGGAATTCGATGCGGTAATCCGAAATATCGGTATTGACCAAGTCATTGATACCAACCTCCTCCGGGCCATGTATGTCGCTGGTCAACAGAATGACGATGATGTTGTCAGAGTAAATTTGGCAAAACTTGCATTGAATTATCAATTTGATGTGGTCGCCCGGCAACGCCGCCGGTTCCACATGATGGAAAATGAAAAGTTTATTTTGGATAGCATCGATGATATTGAGGTATAGGCGGATCATATAACGCAGATTGAAAAATTTAATATATTGAGAATGAAAATCACAAAATATATTTGTAAAGAGTGCGGGTATAGTTTCAAACATGTCCATCTGCTCAGTAATTTGTCCAAATGGGGTTTACTCGTGGATCCTGCGCCAACTTTGGGTTCATTATTAAGGGCTGCATGTCCTAAGTGTGGATCAAAGAAGTTATGTAAACAATCATGATTTGATCGTCTGACTTCTGCTCGGTTTTATTTCCGGATCCTCCTCGTCGTAATAATGTAAATGAAATATCAAACATTCTTGATCAATTATGTTTATCACATATAGTGACGCCGGTGAGAGGATCATCTACGGATGGTGAGGCTCTTGATTATGAGTGTCTCGAGTGTGGCGAGAGGTTTGAGCGACTGATCGACTGCGGGTGTTGCTGTCCGAGTGAGTATTGGCGGAAGAAGCGGATTCTTGAAAATCCTACTGTTTGCTCACACTGTGGATCGCGCAATGTCAAGAGGATCCGAAGCCGACTCGACAAAATGTTCGGGATCGATGAGGAGTCTCTTGAAGAATGGGAATATTGAGCGAAAATATCCTTCCATGTTCCACGCGGATGGTTTATGTGAGGGACTTTCGTAAACAGGTTGTGGTGGAATCGTCTTTTTTGTTTATCTTTGCAGTCGGATCGCGAGTTTGGGCAGAGGGTCGAATGTGATACTGACGGTCATGTCCGCGGCTGATCGCAATGGTTAAATAAAAAAGAATTGTTTCCGGAAGTATGTTTCACGATATCATCATTCTCATTCTCGGGTTGGCGCTGCTGGTGGCCGGTGCAAACTATGTCACCGACGGTGCTGTGGCGGTGGCCAGAAGATTCAAGGTGTCCAATCTCATGATCGGTCTGACGGTCGTTGCGCTCGGCAGCACGATGCCCGACATGGTGGTGTGTGTCGAGTCGGCGTTCCGCGATAAGCCTGCTCTGGCCGTGGGTGAGGTGATCGGCTCGAATATCTTCGACCTGCTGCTCGTGGTGGGCATAATGGGTATCGTGAGGCCATGGAAGGTGAGCGGAGTGATGCGCAGCCAGGATATTCCGATTCTCTTCATCGCGATGGCTGCGCTATGGATAGCGGGGGACACGGTGCTCTTCGACGGAGCCGGCCATAATGTCGTCAACCGCTCGTCGGGCATCATGCTCATTGTGATTTTCGTTTTCTACATGTGGTTCATGATCCTCTCGTCAGGCAAAAACTCTCAGGCTGACGATGACGACGATGAGGAGAAACCTGTGTCGGATCCAAAAGACGAGGGGATCGCGGCATCGCACACTGTCAAGGGTGAGATGAGAGCGCTGGAAACAGAGATGTCATCGTTGCGCAAACACCACTGGTTTTCGTGGCTGATGATTGTCGCCGGACTTGCCGCGCTCGTCGTGGGTGGCAACTGGGTTGTCGACGGCGCGAGCGGTCTGGCCCTCAAGGTCGGCATGAGTCAGGCCATGGTCGCCCTCACTGTCGTGGCTATAGGCAATGCCCTCCCTGACCTCGTCACCTCCATCACCGCCACTCTGAAAGGCGCGAGCGGCATAGCGTTCGGCAACATCGTAGGGTCATGCATCATCAACGCTCTGCTGTCGATCGGCCTGAGTGCCCTTGTCATTCCGCTTCATGCCGACTCGATAGGATTTGTCGACTTCATCACCCTCGTCGGAGCCGCCGCTCTGCTCTGGCTTTTCCCTTACATAACCCGCAATCGCGGCATCGACCGCATTACCGGCATATTACTCACGCTGCTCTATGTGGCATATATGACTTTCACTGTCATCCGCGGATGAGGAACCGCGGGAGGATAGGGTAGGAAAAAAAATTGTTGACGAAAAAATGATGTTGAAGAAGAGACCTGATATTGACCGCGTCCGTGGCTGTCTCTACGGCCAGGCGGTCGGCGATGCGCTCGGGCTCGGCTCAGAGTTCATGACCAAGGAGGAAGTGAAGGCATGTTATCCTGACGGCCTCCGGTATTACGATCAGATAGTGCAGGACTATCACCGGCGGCGCTGGCCGCGCGGAGCATGGACCGACGATACCGACATGATGCTATGCATACTGACCGCATTCTCCGACGGTGCGTTCGATCTCCGTCAGGTGGCTCAGAATTTCAAGGACTGGGCGGCCGATGAGCCGTTGGGCATCGGAAGCCATACATCCAAGGTGTTGTGGATGAGCGATTATGTCGATGATCCAGAAAAGTGTGCCAAATTGTGGTGGGATCTTTCACGACAGCAGAGCGCAGCCAACGGTGCGCTGATGCGGACTTCGGTCGTAGGGCTTGCTCCCGTCGATGTTGAGGCTCAGGCTGCGGCCATCTGCCGGCTAACACATTATGATCCCCGTTGCGTCGGATCGTGCGTGATCCTCTCGCTGATGATCCATCACCTCGTGTGGTATGACCGTGAATTATCATTTGGGGAAATCAGGGATATTGCCCGGCGCTATGACGAGCGGATTGTCGAATGGATCGATCTCGCTCTGGAGGCTGAAGAGATTTCTGCCCTGCAACTTGACGAAAGCACTTCGATAGGTTATACTCTCAAGGCTCTCGCCGCCGCGCTCTGGTGCTACCGGCACGCAGAGTCATTCGAGGCCGGCTTGCTCGCCGTGGTCAACGAGGGTGGCGACGCCGACACCAATGCGGCGATAGCATGTGCGCTTCTCGGAGCAAAATTCAGCTATTCCTCCATCCCGTCCTATTATATAGATCATCTTCATGACCGCCGGATCTTCGATCATCATGCCGACCACTTCATCACGCTTCTTTCAGCGGAATGATATCACCCACACGTTGTCGTAATAACCGATGTTACTCGTTGACATATTTTTTAAGAAAGTCTTTCAAATCAACGGGATAGCTGGTGGATGACTGTGCCGCTACGACACCTGCTCCGGTGGACACATTGCTGTAACCCCATTGGGTTTCAGCAAGACCGATGTCTGACAAGTTGCCGAGAATACCGTCGTCGGCATTCCATTTGTAGACCGCCCAGTTGTAATAACTCTGCGATACCGTAGTGAGCGAAAGGATGAGGCCGCATTCGAGCAGTGACTCATCATACTGTGACGACTTGACACGGAATGTGTTGCCGGTATACTTAAGGTGAAGCGTGTAGGTCCTGCCTGAGAACTGCCGGTCGCTGAAGAATAAGAAGCTTTCGCTCCAGTCATTACCCATGACGGTCTCAAACACTCCGATGTGTTCCTTGAATATCGGTTCAGCATCATAGATGAACTGACCGAGGGAAAAACACTCGGGACGGGAAACCGTCAGATCGCCGGCATACGTACCGTCGTAATCATATCTTTTGCTGAACTCACTGTATCTGAAACGATAGTAATTGTCAATCTCCGCGGGATCATTGACATCCAGTTCTATGTTGAGGTTGAATGTGATATCCGCAAGCATCCCGTAGTGGAAGAAGTCCTCATCTCCTCCCCGGATGTCGGTCACGACAGGTGTCACTTCGACTTTCCCGATAGGAGTGGCATAAGGCACTATGACTTCGGCCGTGGCGCTCCCGTAGAGTGGACTTTCAGCAATAATAGTTATCGTGTCTCCCTCCTCAGGTCTGTAGGCGGAGCCGACGACCTTTCCGTCAGCCAGTATCGTCACCGTCGCGTCACGAACGGCGTGATTACGCTCCGCTTCTTTGTCATTAAACATCCAGGTGTGTGTCACCTCCACCTCTATCGGCTCTCCCGCCACGATGAGGGAGTTGAGGCAGAGCACGGGCCGGGTGTCAATCTTCGGGTCGAAGTCCTCGTAGCATGCGGTCAGCAGAGTTGCAGCGAATAGGATTATTATATATCTTAGAATTGCCATGTATAGGAAAATGAGGGGATAAGGGGAAGAAGTTTGACTTTCCGGAAAACACGTATAACCGAGTCATCGTTTTTCCGGATTGCCACGGTGTTCATGTGGCAGTAGGCATTGAAGAGAGCGAATGTCCAGTAGCCGCGCTTGTTTCTCACCACAAACGAAAGGTCAAGGCGATGGTAGAAGGGAAGTTGATAGTTGTTGAGTGATGTTTTCAACGGAGTCTCATCACCGGTGTAAATGCCTCCGAAGTCAGGCGAACTCCATACCTGCGGAAGAAATGTGAAGCGGTTGCCTGAATGTCCGATCCATGCTGCGTTAAGACTCACCCTGTTGCTGATGTTCCAGTTGAGGAGAATGTTGATCGTATGGCGGTTGTCGAAGCGTGCGGGAAAAGTCCTCCCTCCGTTCTTATCGGGAAACGTGCGGTCTGACCATGCCAGGGAGTAAGAGATGTGTCCGGTCAGTTTTCCGGCCACCTTCTCCACCTTGAAGTCTATCCCTTTGGCAGTGCCGTTGCCCGAACATAACTGTGCGTTCCACATATCTGTCGGGGGCTGGAGGTAATACTCGTCGCGATACTCGACAAGATGGCGCATCACTTTGTAATATCCTTCGGCGGAAACGGCAAACATACTGTTGTCCGACTGCCAGTATGCTCCGAGCGAGATCTTGTCGGCATTCTGCGGTCGGAAACCGCGGGTAACGGGCACCCACTGGTCCGACGGAAGCGACAGATAAGTCTGTGACAACTGATGAACATACTGGTTGGTTCTCGCATAGGCTCCCTTTACAGCCCAGTTCTCAGTCGGGCGGTAACTCAGAGACAGTCGCGGGCCGTAACCGAAATCGTTCTTGCCGTCGATGTTGAAAAGCGACAGGTGAATACCGGCGTTCATCCTGAATTTATCATTTATACGCAGGTCATCCTCGATATAGAGATTAGCTTCATTGGCGGTGTAGGCCCATGTGGAGTCGCGGGTGAGGATCTGTGTCGATCCGATAGTGTAACGGCGGTCAGTTCTTGCCGGAAGGAAAGAATGGAGAATGTAGTTGCCTCCGAAACGCACGCGGTTCATGTCGTCGGGTCGCCAGTCGAAATCGCCGCGGAATATCCAGTCATTGATGTTATTCTTCGTCTGCGATACCGACCGTGATTCTGTTATGCCGGTCGTCATTATCTCTTCAGAATACTGATTATTCTTCATCCCGGAAAAATAGCGCGTGTATGCGGCTGTAAACTCCGCTGTCAGGACAGGATTAAACCTATAGTTGCATCCTGCCTGAACCACGAGGTTACCCCAGTGGAAGTCTGCCTTGTCGTCGCTATACCATCCGGTTTCAGGCCGGTGTTTGTCGGATGAGCCGGTCTTGAGGATATCATTCCCGAAATAGACGGATGCAAATCCGGTCGCCCTGTTCGAGAAGCGGTGTGTCACTTTGGCATTCATATCCATGAAAGCGTAGCGAAATCGGATTTTCTCATCATCAGAAGCGGAATTTGCCAGCGCAAGCAGGGGGATCGACAGCACATCGAACCATGATCTTCTCAATGCCACTGAATATGTGGTCTTTCTCCCTATCGGGCCGTCGATATTGAACGCTCCCGAAGTCAGACCCAGTCTGAATGAACCGTGGTGTCCTTCCTGCGAACCGTTTTTCATCCGTACGTCGAGATAGGACGAAAGACGTCCGTCATATTTGGCAGGGAACGATGACTTGAAAAAGTCGATATATCTGATGGCCTCCGGATTGAAAGCCGAGAATAATCCGGCAAAATGATTCACCTGGTATAACGGAACATTGTCGAGCAGGTATAGATTTTCGTCGGAATTGCCGCCATGCACGTTCATCCCGGCCAGTCCTTCCTGCCCCTCGGCAATTCCGGGTTGCATCTGCAAGGCCTTTATGACGTCACTTTCACCGAACAGCACCGGAGTGTTGATTATCTCCCCGGCGGTCAGTTTTTTCGCTCCGATTTCCGATGTCTCCACCTCAGGAGCCTCAAGGCGTGACACAACCACGACCTCATCAAGCATTTTGGGCGTAGCCGGGGAGGTTTCAGGCCGACGGGATGAGACACCGGATGCCACGGCAACGCGTTTCCGGTTCACGGCAACCTCTCTCCGTTTGAGAATGATATTCTTGCCTTTGATTTTCCATTCGATGTCGGAATCCCTGAACATGATCGAGAGTGCCTGTTTCAGGGGCTTATCCTTTACGTTGACGGTGACACGCATATTCTCAAGCAATTCTGAGGAATATACGAAATTCTTACCTGTCTGTTCGACAATGCTCCTGAACACGACCGACGCCGGCTGGTTTACTGCCCGTATCGTAACGTTCTGCGCCATCATGACGGAGCAGAAGCATAACATTATGGATAGCAGGACTGACTTCTTCATTTTTCAGCCACGGTCATTTGCGTACCCAGGATGTCGTTGATCACACCGATAAGATCTGAAGGTGTTCCCTCATAATGGAGAGAGAGTTGGTATTCCCGGCCGTCGTCGGGCAAATTCCCGACTTTCACATCGTAGACTTCCTCGATTTTCCTGATCACTTCACTTAGTGAGGCGTTCTCGAAGTCAATGATTTTTACTGTGGTCAGCGGGGTAGCGGCAGGTGCTTCGACTGACTGTCGCTGCAGATCGGCGGTTCTATACTCCCGGTAGATTAATGCGGCAGTGGCCGACAAGACAATCGTGGCGGCAACGGCGGCCGCCACTCTGAATGATTTCCATCGTGACGCTGAGACAACCCCGAGCCGACGCCATCCGGCCTCTGCTTCGAAACGGCCTTTTCGATAATGTCTTGCCACAAAGTCGATTTCTTTCTCTCTCATATCTTAATCAGAAATCTATGCCTACACGAAATGTAAAGTATGCCCTGACGTGATTCTTTGTGCCCAGGTAAACCATATTGAATGTTCCCGGATCGTCCATTATGATGTCGTAGTGATAGGCTTTGTAGCCTGCAAGAGAAAGACCGGCACCAATGTTCACGCCCATCTTTCGACCCCAGTTGAATCTGTAGCCGATTGTCGGTGAAAAATACACGCCGGTTCCTTCCGACAGGTTCGCGCCCAGCCTGATGTCGCCGAACGGTGTGAATTTTCCGAATTGCAGGTCAGCGCGTCCCTCTACGAACAAGGGGACAATCCAGTTGTCGAAGTCGGTGCACATTTCCATCCCGAGTCCGGCACCTACGAAAAACATCGGGTTGATCTGATAGCCGTGTGATGTGGAAAAACCGGTATAATACGTATTTTCGCGATACAGAATCAGGCCTCCGTTATACGGATAACCCATTTCCTCACTTCTCAGGCTGTTGCTCCATTCGAAAAATCCACGGTAACCGCGTTGCGGCTGCCGCGCTTCAGCCATCTGACAGAAAAGGAGGGCTGCAAGGATCAGAATCAGATATCTTTTCATAGTGATGAATGATTTGTTTACTGTTATGACTCATCATCGTTGAAAAGGTCCTATGCCGGAAGCAAAAAAAATTGAAAAAAAATTACAGGAACGGCAGGAAGAAAGGTTTGTGACCGTCTGACAAGGCTTCGCGCAATCTGCTGAAGGCTTTTGTCATCTGATTTTTTACGGTCTTGACCGAAATTCCGAGTTCCTCGGCAATTTCGTCGTTGGTCAAACCATCGCGCTTGCTCATCAGAAACACTTCACGGCATTTTTCCGGCAGATCATCGATGGCCTTCCATATCCGGGCATCTCTGAACGATGTGTCGATCTCCTCCTCGCCCGCTTCAGGGATAAAACTTTCCTCAAGCGTTTCGCGGTGGTTCCGGAGATAGGTCAGACACACGTTTCTCAGGGTACGGTACATGAAAGATGAAAAGTTGTCGATCTCGCCACCATTCTCAACGTAAAGCCATGCCTTCATGAATGCATCCTGTTCGAGATCCTCAGCGACATCAGCATCCCCTACAATGCGCAGGGCATACATGCCTAAAGGCAGGTATAGTCTTTTGAAATATGTTTCAAATTCCTTTGCTGTCATGATGCATCGAGTTCGATCTACAATGTTAACGTAATACCGGTTGGTAAAATTGTCAGGCACCGGGAGATAAGCGATAAGCCGAACATAGTGCTCTATTTGAGCGTTCTAAGACAAAACATGATTATTATGAAAAAGTTATTTTATTATTCACACTCCTAATTTCCACTTTGACAATGAACGCTCAACAGACTACTGAAAAACCATACACCTACAAGCAATATGGCAACACTTATGTGGTGAGCATCGCCAACCACACCGATCTGGCGGAATCAATCATGACATTCTGTAAGGATATGAAGATTTCCGCCGGAAGCATCACCGGTATCGGTGCCGTCAACGAGGCGACGCTCCGTTTCTATGATCCGAAGACGAAACAGTATGTCGACAAGACTTTCACTGAGCAGATGGAGGTGGCTAACCTGACCGGTAACGTTTCGGAGATGAACGGTGAGACCTACACCCATCTCCATTGTGTCCTCGGTCGTTCCGACTATTCCGCTCTTGCCGGACATCTTCTCTCTGCCCGTCTGAATGGCGCGGGCGAGATAGTGATCACAGCATTCGACAGCCCGATGGAGCGCTACCATGACGAGGAAACCGGGCTCAATATGTATAAGTTCTGACCGGATCTCTTCCCTCACTGCCCCTTTTCTTTCAATGACAGAAAAACCTGATCTGACATGTTACTGTTCCGTGTGTGGCAGAACACTTCAGTATGGCGACTGGCAGTCGCCTATGCTGACCGATGCCGTATGGCACCAAATTGTCGCTCATTACGCACTGACCGGCCACGAGAAGCGTGCCACGGAGTTTTATCAGAGATCTTCGGCTCCTGAACTCTCCGATCGAGACGTGCATACGTTTATATGTATCGGATGTATGGAAAAAGCCTTACAGCGCCGGCTGACCATGGCGGACGTGACGGCATGTCCGTTCAACAAAGAGTTTGTGATGGAATATTTCGGTTTCACAAAGGCCGAGGCCGATGACCTCTGCGGTGATGATTAAACACAACTTGCCGTATATTTAATCGGGAGTCACCTTGAATGAAGATGACTCCCGATATTCATATTACTAAATTTCTGAGGAAAAGTCTGCACGAACGGCTGACGTAATCACTCGGCATAGAGATTCTCGGCCTTCTCGGGGATATATTGTTCGACCAGTTTAGCGATCTTTTTCAGATCGGGTTTCTTCACGGCGTAATCGATCAATGTGCCGACGGGATAAAGATCGGGATCTGACGCCGACTGGAAATCTGCCGCATCCTCCGAATAATCGCCATCTTCGACCGCGTCGGCCTCAATGGCATAATCGCTATATGCAATCGCCTGATCGGCATCCGCGCGACGCTCAATACCTACCAGAAGGGTAGTGGGGATAATACTGATCTGAGGATCCTCTCCCCAGTAAACCGGATTTTCGATCACATCCGCAACCTTGGCGGCAATAATATCGGTAAGTTCTTTTCTTGTCATAGCAACATCTTTTTTTCTCTATAACACCCAACCCCTCCAAACAGTTCTCACACTATCAATTATCCAATTATTATATAAACTTATATCAATCCGAATAAAAGAAAATTCATTATATTTGCATCCGGTTTCGGGGATGGTCTTAAAGACTGTTCCGGCAAGTATGCAACTTTGACCTGATAAATTATAACATTATAATGGTTTATATAACTGACTTTACGCTCCATGATATAGATACTGATATCGCATATCCCTATTCAGTGCTACATCCACTGCAATTAAAGCGAATAGAATTTGAGCCTATAACGATTTTCTACGGAAGCAACGGGAGCGGCAAATCAACTTTGCTAAATATTCTCGCCCGAAAAATCAATATCGATATGCATAACGGAGGTAATGACGGGGAGTATCTTCAACAGATTATTGACAGATGCGATGTCGATTACGACTGGCACAACAAAGGAGCAGTACCTCCCGGGAGCCGTTTTATCCGCAGTGAGGATGTGATGCATATGATAGTCAGGATCAGGCAGAAAAATGAGGCAATAAAGAATCATGTGAAAACTACATCTCCCGCCTTATACGAACGATTTTTTCTCGGTCGACCGGATGTATCTCCCGGATATGTCTGGAATGACGATGCATGGATATTCGAGGCCTTGGAAAGTTTCAGTAACGCTCAGAGCAACGGGGAACTCGCTTACCACTATTTTGAGAATAACATCGGGATGGAATGTATGACACTTCTTGATGAACCAGAGAACAGTCTGTCACCCAAATATCAGCGAAATCTCGCCGATATGATAACGGATTATGCCAGGTTCTTCAAATGTCAATTTGTGATAGCCACCCATTCCCCTTTTATGCTCGCTATTCCCGGAGCAAAGATCTATAACCTTGATATGCATCCGGCAAAAGTGTGCAAGTGGAATGAGTTGGAAAACATGCACATCTACATGGATCTTTTTAAAAGACTTATGAAATAAAAGAGACACTGAACCCGATACCGACCTTGATCTTCTCAGATCAAGAAATATACATCTGCTTGGCAAAACTCTTTCATTCCGGAGTAAACTTTCTCCTCGTCTAATGTCGCCGGCCGAAGATGAGATTACAGGCATCGTGAGTTTAGCAGATATGATTTTGTGCCGTGTCACAATCTGTGTCAACCATGTCTTAAAAGGTTGCGACTTTTATTTAGATGTGGCTGGCCTGAGATTATGGAAGCGGAGAGTTGAATATTTGAGGGAAATGCAGTATCTTTACAAATAAAATCTGTATGAAGAACGTTTTGATGACCGTAGGAGTCCTGTTGGTGCAGCAGGCTCATGCCGCAGAATTGCAGCCGCAAAAGGCTACTCCCGAGCAGCCAAACATTATTTTCATATTGGCCGACGATATGGGATATGGCGATCTGGCTTGCTACGGTAATAAATATATCCGGACTCCTAATATAGACCGGCTTGCCGCGACCGGCACAAGTTTTACGCAGGCATATGCGGGCAGTGGCATCAGTTCTCCGTCGCGTTGCTCGCTGATGACGGGTAAAAATAGCGGTAACACCCGTATACGTGACAACCAGTGTTATGCTGGTGGGATGACAGGACTGAAAATTCAGACGAACGGTGATACTACGATCGTGAGGCGTGCCAATCTGTTGCCGGAGGATGTTACGTTGGGCGATGTTGTCGGTGCGTCGGGCTACCGTACATGTCTGGTCAACAAATGGCATCTGGATGGCTATGATCCGGGGGCTTCGCCAAACCACCGGGGCTTCGATGAATTCTACGGCTGGACGATAGCCACCGTTCACAGCAATTCGCCGTATTATTATCCCTATTACCGACTGCATGGCGACAGCCTGATAAATATCCGCGAGAACGAACATGATGCCCATGTGCGCCACAACACGGAGATTTCCACCGACGACGCCATCGCTTTTATACATCGGAATAAGGAGAATCAGTTTTTCCTTTTCCTCGGTTACGATGCGCCTCACGAGCCTTACAATATCGACGATACTTCATGGTATGATGAGCATGGCGATTGGTCGATGAACACTAAGCGTTATGCTGCCCTGGTGACCCATATGGACTATAACATAGGCCGTCTTTTAGGTACCCTTGATGCCTTGGGTCTACGCGAGAATACTATCATAATATTTGCCTCTGACAACGGGGCTGCCGTCATGGCACCTCTGAAGGAACTTAACTGCGGAGCCGGGCTGAAAGGACGCAAGGGGCAACTTTATGAAGGGGGTATCAGGGTGCCTCTGATCGTCAATCAACCCGGGCGCGTCCCGGCCCGCCAGATTGACAATCTGGTCTATTTCGCCGATTTTTTGCCTACGTTGGCCCGGCTGGCAGGGAGTGTCGATGCGGTGCCTTCGGAAACCGACGGAATGGATATATCACCATTGTTTTTCGGACAGGAGATCGATACTGACAGCCGCCCGCTCTACTGGGAGTTCCCCGGCAAGCAGCGGGCCATACGTTACGATGGATGGAAGTGTGTGACGGTGAAAAAGAACGCCCCGCTTGAACTCTACCGTATAAAGGATGATCCGTCGGAGGAGCATGACCTGGCTGCCGAGCATCCCGAGGTGGTAAAGGAACTTGACCGGATGATGCGCCGGCTGCGTACGCCCAGCCCTAATTATCCCATAGAAGATGAATGACATCATCGAAGCACCCTTCGCACGACCGATGTATGTCATGCTGAAGCCCGTCGGATCTGCATGCAATCTGGGTTGCGACTATTGCTACTATCTTGAAAAAGGGAGCCGGAAGGTGATGGACGAGCGACTGCTGGAGAATTTCATCAGTCAATATATTGCTTCGCAGAATACGCGGGAGGTGCTTTTTACATGGCACGGTGGAGAACCGCTACTGAAGCCTCTCGGATTTTACCGGAAGGCACTTGAACTGCAACGCAGATATGCGGGCGGACGGCGGATAGACAACTGCTTGCAGACCAACGGCACGCTGCTCACTGACGAGTGGTGTGACTTCCTGCGCGACAATCGTTTCCTTGTTGGCATCTCCGTGGACGGTCCTCAGCCGTTTCATGATGCCTGCCGACGCTCATCCGGCGGTGCCTCAACGTGGAATGACGTCATGCGTGGCATAAGGTTGCTGCAGCGGCACGGTGTGGAGTGGAATGCGATGGCAACCGTCAATGCCGTTAATGTAGAGCATCCGAAAGCCTTTTATCACTTTTTTCGTGACATCGGGTGCGAGTTCCTTCAATTCACTCCCGTGATCGAACCTGACAAACCTTACCGATCCATTACCGCTGACCAGTGGGGCCGATTCCTCTGCTCACTCTATGATGAGTGGGTGAAGGCGGATGTCGGCAAGTTGTTTGTACAGTTGTTTGATGCTACGTTGGCCAATTGGGTGGGAGTGACCCCGGGGGTATGTTCAATGTCGGCCACCTGCGGATTGGCTCCCGTCGTTGAGGCCGACGGCTCTGTCTATTGCTGTGACCATTTCGTGCGACCCGAATACAGGTTAGGG
>CAMWGM010000011.1 GCA_947173755.1 uncultured Muribaculaceae bacterium | reverse complement strand
GGCAATACACGCTTAATTATGTTGAAAATTTCTGCTTTTCTTCTCTTAGAGGTGCAGAAACGAGATTTGAAGGCAAATATATTAAAAAACTTTGAAAGTTTTATAGTGCTTTCTACCTTTTTGTATAAAACTTTTCAAAAGCAACGGCTCAAGGCAGTATGGCGGTCTGACTAACGATAGTACATCCCGGACTGAAAATGATAACAAGATCAAAAAATTTATGAAAAACCGAGAGAATTTATAATAATCAGTACATAGAGAATCCTACTCCGTATCCCCGGTTACACACCTTACTAAGAATTAAGAGTTGTAAAAAAAGATAAGAAACATATATTTCCGAACTATTATTATAGTTATAGCGCATTAAGATATGCTTTGAATTAGTTCTGAGGTGTGAATCAGAATATGGAGGAAAAATGGATTGGTTGTATGAATGGATTGGTTATATAAAGTGATAACGCAGTACCGGTAAAGAATTTGGTATTATTGGTAGCCTGTATTAACAGCTTCTTATATTCATCTTACCGGGGAACGTTTTCGGTTATGTCCGTAGGGGTCGGGATCGACGTATTTGTAGGCGTTAAAGCGGATGGGGTCTTCTCTTAGTGTCCTGTCTCTCGGCGGAGTGATATGGTCGACCTTAAGATTTGATTTGAGGCCGAACCGCGTCATATCAAGGTTGCTGAATTCCGATAAATGGATCGAGTCGGTGAGGAAAATGCGTCGTGTATGAAAACGTCCCTTTCGGTTGGAGGAGGGAAGCATAATGGGCGGGATGATGGTCATGGCATAGTCGACGCGTGAATCGAGACGGGCGAACTGATGTGGAGCGAACGTGGCTTCGAGAGCATAGGTGTTATGCAGTTCCTCTCCTAAGAAAGCATATCTAACGATTACGCGATAAAGTGTGTCGGAAGTGGCATTATCGAGATACGACTTTCCGGGACGAGTATCCTCTGTAAAGGGCATCACATAATATTTTCTCGTCCGGAATGAGCCGTGGGTTTTCGTCACCTCCACTATATCAGGCATTATCCACAGGAGTGCGGAAATACATGCGATGCATATGATCGGTCGTAAAGCCAAACTGCACCAGAGTGAACAATAAATGTAATTCAGTTTCTCAGTTTTATCGATATTATAACGTCCGTATTTGCGGTAGGCAAAGCGACACATGTAGCAATAGAGACTTCCGACTCCTAGCGCGCAGGCGGCAAATATGATAGCCGTAAGAACCGGATAATGAAATAACAAGGAGTAGGCGCAGAGGATTGGAACTAAAATGATCAGACTCCAGAATGATTTCCATGTGACCTGAGCCTTTTTGGCATTCTTGTGCCCGTAAACGACTGTAGATCTTCCTAATAAGGTGGTAAGAGGAAGACCTGCCGCCAATCCGATGATTGCGCCCGAAAGATATACTTGAAATTCGCTTAACTGCATGACCGGGAGATTTTGCTGCCGAAGGTATGGCGTCACCTCCGGAATACAAATTTATGAAAAATGTTCCGGTTATCCTTTTTTATAGCGACTTATTTTACGACTCCGCATCCAACTTTCTGCGCGTGTTCAATATAATCCCTCAATAATAATGGGGGACGCGGGCTTTAATAAAAATTGATATACACTACAGGGATTTCGCGATAATTGTGTAACTTTGTAAAGTAAACCAAACAGAATATCGAAGTATTGAGTCAAGGGGACATTTTGATCTGTTCCGGCGATTTGCCGGGTACTTTCCTTCCGGGGAATTTCCAACGTTCTGTTGGCTCTTTTGCACTTATCTCATCTCCTTGCGGTGCAGTGGCTCCTCATCTGATGAGGTAAGTGCGGTGAATCTGCATTACTCAGTCTTAGGGACATAAGGAAAACAGCCTTGACTCAATACTTCATTTTTGTTTCCTGTATGCACGAATGGATAAAGAATTATTGGTGAGTAAAATACGTAACACTACCACACGGTGGGAATTGCTGAGTCTGCTGAACGAGATCAAAGCAGATCTGTCCTCTTCCTCCGTATATCCTTTTACCATACAGAAGATGATGCGGTTGTGTAATCCGAAATTAAGTCACATTTGTTACAAAACATTTCAGATACCCAAGAAATCAGGCGGATTCAGGGAAATTTATGCGCCGACCGGTAATCTGAAGTGGATGCAACTGTGCCTTAATGAGATTTTTAAGGCGTTATACGCTCCGTCGCCTTACGCCATGGGGTTTGCACAGGGTCGGTCGATAGTAAATAATGCTGAAAGACATCTGCGTCAGAATTATGTGTTCAATATTGATTTGTCAGACTTTTTCACGAGCATCGATCAGGCAAGAGTGTGGCGACGCATTCAATTGCCACCATTCAACTTTTCAAAGGAAGTGGCAAATATTGTTGCGGGACTGTGCTCTATTGAAAAGGTTGAATTTGTGGATGGAAAACTGAAAAAATCTTACCATCTTCCTCAGGGTGCGCCCACATCGCCGTTGCTGACCAATGCTATCTGCGACACCCTCGATCGACGTTTGGCCGGACTTGCGAAACGTTTCGGCCTTCGCTATTCACGATATGCCGATGACATTACGTTTAGTTCCAAGCACAATGTCTATCAGGCTGACAGTCCCTTCAGGAAGGAATTGGAGAAGATAATCACAGGCCAGAATTTCAGGATAAATCATAGAAAGACCCGTCTTCATCATCGGGGTCAGCGACAGGAAGTCACAGGTCTTACTGTGGGGGAGAAAATCAACGTATGTCGCAGTTACATAAAAGATATAAGAGCGATCCTTCATATCTGGGAAAAATACGGCATCAATGACGCTATCGCAAAATTCTATCCCCGTTACATGGCAGATAAAGGTTGCCTCAACGAGGGGGAGCCTGATATAGGAAAAGTAATATCGGGCAAACTCTGTTATCTGAAAATGGTGAAAGGCGAATCAGATCCTGTGTATTCCCGACTCCGTGAACAATTCAATCGCCTTACCGGCAGGAAATCGGAGAGTGATCACATCGAGATCTGTTGGGAATATCTGAAGACACTCCCGACGAAAGATTTCGAGAATCAGTTAGGTGTCAAGATTGAATATGCCGTTTCAAAAAGAGGCAGACAATATGCCTATTTCATGCTCGGGCAAGAGAAAATTATAGTCTCAATAAGCAGGAATATTTCTTTTGACAATCTTCCTGACAACTTATATATTTCTCTATGTCGTCAGGTTGATTACAAGGTGAAGTATACGGGAGTAGAACGTTCGCAGTTGGATGTTATCGACAGATCTACGGCGTACGGGCGAATGATGCTGGGATGTCCACTGCCCGAGGATATAGCAGCAAGGTACTTGTATTTAATACATAGGGCTATCCCAAGTGATAAACCGACAAAGTATGTCCGGACTTCGGCAGCCGACCCTGAAATTAAATACCTAGTCAATAAACTCAATGTGTTTATGCCCGGTGTTCTTGATTTCGAGTGTCGGTGATTCCTGTTGAATTTCAATCAGGGAAATTGCTTTCGAAAAATCCGTCTGAGAAAGAATTCTTATTTCCTTCGAAAGTTAATTAATTTTATATTTTGCCTGAAACGCCACGGAATGCTTGCATGTTTGAAGAAATGTTGCGACATTTGTGTGAAATTCTAATGTTATGGAGCGGATATCCGCCCATTGAAACCATTAAGTGCAAAAATATGAAAAAACTTCTATTCGCTATCATGGCTCTTGTGTCACTCTGTCTCTGCAGTTGTGAAGAAGGAGATGCCGAGATCATGTTCTCCACGGTAGGCAACAGTGATCCCGATAATATGGGGGTCTATTATGACTCGCCTGATCCATGCTGTATTGCCAAGTTTTATACTGTATATGCCGGAGCTCAGTCGGGAGAACTGATCCTTAAAGCCAAAAATGTCAATAATATCTATTTCGACGATCCGTCTGAAAAATATCATATTTATTATGGGGAGACACCTGACGGTCAAATCGACCATGATAAGTTGATATATGAGGAAATAGGTATGACAGTGACAATAATTGATCACAGAAAACTGAAATTTGAATTCAAGGAACTGTCACTTGATCCTGATGCGGATTATACTTTCTTGATGAGTGGTGTCGGTGTCAAATCGAATAAAGGAGGTAAGATTCGTGAAACCGGAATTACTGTCCATCGCTCGAACCGATAACAATAGGGATTGCAGAGTGAAAGACATACAATAACGCCCATATCTTTGCGCCAAGGCAGATATTGGATGGAGCAAGGAACTGACCATGGATCCCGAGGATGATTTTTTATTCACGGGAACTTTTATTCCTGTAAAATCGAATAAGGGAGGAAAAATCCGGGAAACCACAATCACTGTCTATCGCTCCTTTTCGGCCGACAGAGGCTGGTAATCGAAAAAATTGACAACTGTGGGTGTTGAAATTAACTTACCCACAGTTGCCACATTGAATCGCCCACCAACTATCGGGCAGTTTGTTTATTTCAGCGGTGATGTTGGACTTAAAGACTTATTTCTATGGCACACTCTTAATGTCGCATTCATGTTCCCTTTATCAATTACAAATATTGATCATAGATTCGGGATATATTTCTTTATCTTGTTCAGTATGTCAGATGTTTTTATTACCTTTGTAGTCAGGTGAATTAAGACATGTCAGCTTAGAAATTTCTGATTATGATTCGCTGTTGTGACTGATACCGATTTTATTTTTATGGAAACTTGGAATCAACTTTCAGATGAAGAGATAAAAATGGGGTTTGTCGCCTCTTGCATTGAGAGCGCGGCCGAACGGGTGGGATGTCAATATGACGAAATGCTCGAAAGAATGGAAAGGGTTGGTCTTATAGACAATTATATCTTTCCGCATTACGAAGCACTTCATTCGGAGGATAGAAATAACCTGACTGACAACGTTATAGAAACCCTTGCTCGCTGGGAATCCACAATGTCATAGAACATGGATAAAATCGAAATCTACCACGCTACAACAGACTTCGTTACTTGAAACCGAACAATCAGATCTGCATGCTTAATCAGGATATGATTGACAAGTTCCTGACATTCACTGAAGCAGTAAAATTATCGGACTGATGAATAATTACAACAAGGAAATACTTGATATTCTAAGGTGGAGCCGTATGGGTGTCATCGCTTGCCGAATTGCTGAACGGATTGGTGTCCCTCCTCCTCTGCAGGCGCTCAAGGATTTCTACCGTAGTGATACATGCAGGAAGTTCCACGACCGCAGTACCGGCCTTTACATTCAAAGCGACAATTATATCGCTGACGACTATCTGACGGAAATGGGGCTTCAACGCCGGTGAAGATTGATGTTGACGGCTCAACTCGGGGGGAGTGTCAAATAAATTTGATTATTAAGGCAATTTGTTGTAATTTTGCAGAATTCATAAGAAAAATTATAGCAAAACCGGTGAATTTATGAGTAATAAGATACCTTTGCGAAGCAGTTTGTTCACTTCCGGCCGACGGATGGCGGGAGCGCGTGCGCTCTGGCTCGCCAACGGTATGAAGGAGGGGCAGATGGGTAAGCCTATCATCGCTGTGGTCAACTCTTTCACACAGTTTGTTCCCGGGCATACGCATCTTCACGAAATCGGACAGTTGGTCAAGGAGGAGATCGAGCGGCTCGGATGTTTTGCTGCAGAATTCAACACGATTGCCATCGACGACGGTATCGCGATGGGTCACGACGGAATGCTCTATTCACTTCCGTCGCGCGACCTGATAGCCGACTCTGTGGAATATATGGTGAATGCACATCGTGCCGACGCGATGGTGATGATCAGCAATTGCGACAAAGTCACGCCCGGCATGCTCATGGCCGCCATGCGTCTCAATATCCCCACGATATTTGTGTCCGGAGGCCCGATGGAGGCCGGGAGGGTCGACGGAAAGGTTGTCGATCTCGTGGACATAATGATCGAGTCGGCTGATCCTGCGGTGAGCGACGCTCATGTCAGGGAACTCGAACTGAAGGGGTGCCCGACATGCGGCTCCTGCTCGGGAATGTTCACGGCCAATTCGATGAACTCGCTCAACGAAGCGATCGGACTCGCGCTCCCCGGCAACGGCACGGTGGTGGCCACGCATATCAACCGCCGCCAACTTTTCAAGGATGCGGCAAAGCAGATAGTGGAAAACACCCGCCGATATTATGAGGAGGGTGACGGGAGCGTGCTCCCGCGCAGCATAGCAACACGCGAGGCGATGCTCAACGCCATGACGCTCGACATCGCTATGGGCGGATCGACCAATACCGTGCTACATCTGCTGGCCATCGCGGCCGAGGCGGGAGTCGACTTCACGATAGATGATATCGACCGTCTGTCGCGCAAGACTCCCGTGCTCTGCAAGGTGGCTCCCAATTCCCACTATCACATAGAGGATGTCAACCGTGCCGGAGGCATCCTGTCGATAATGAAGATTCTTGCTGACGCCGGATTGGTGGACACGTCGGTGAGACGTGTTGACAATCTGACACTCGGCGAGGCTATCGACCATTGGGCAGTGGGCGGAAGCAAATTCTCCGACCGTGCCGACGAACTCTGGAAAAGCGCACCGGGGGGGCGCCGCACAACGGAACTCGGAAGCCGGATGAGTTATTACGGCTCACTCGACACCGACCGCACCAACGGCTGTATCCGCGACATGGAACATGCTTATGTGAAGGATGGCGGACTCGCCGTGCTCAAGGGAAATATTGCCGTGGACGGATGTGTGGTCAAGACTGCCGGTGTCGATGAGAGCATATTCAGATTCTCAGGACCCGCAAAGGTCTACCGGTCGCAGGATCAGGCCGTCGATGCCATTCTTCACGACGAGGTCAGGAGCGGCGACGTGGTGGTTATCACCCATGAAGGTCCCAAAGGGGGACCGGGCATGCAGGAGATGCTCTATCCCACATCATATATCAAGAGCAAACATCTCGGCAAAGAGTGTGCGCTCATCACCGACGGCCGTTTCTCCGGAGGAACATCGGGGCTCTCGATCGGGCATATCTCGCCCGAAGCCGCGGCCGGAGGAGCCATAGGCCTCGTCAGAGACGGTGATGTCATCGATATCGACATTCCCGCACGCAGCATCAACGTGCGTCTCTCCGACGAGGAACTCGCGGAGCGTCGTCGCGCCGAAGAGGCACGTGGCGAGGAGGCGTTTACTCCCGCAGGACGTCAGCGCGAGGTGTCGCGTGCATTGCGGGCCTATGCCTCGACCGTCACCTCGGCCGACCGCGGAGGTGTCAGGATTATTTAAGATGTCTCGCTCCATAAGACAGGAGCGGAAACCACAATTTCTATGAGTAAAAAGATTACAGGTTCCGAAGCCATGTGCCGCGCTCTCCTCGCCGAGGGTGTCGACACGATATTCGGTTATCCGGGAGGAGCGATCATGTCGTTCTACGACTCGCTCTACGGATACTCCGACAGGCTTCGCCATATACTGTGCCGCCATGAGCAGGGGTGTATCCACGCCGCTCAGGGTTATGCGCGCGCCTCGGGCAAAGTCGGAGTGGTGTCGGTCACTTCCGGCCCCGCGGCCACTAATGTCGTCACCGGTCTCAGTGACGCCAACATCGACTCGACGCCGCTGGTGGTGATCACCGGCCAGGTGGGAGTTGACTCGCTCGGCACCGACGCTTTTCAGGAGACTGATGTCATAGGCATCACGCTTCCCGTCACCAAATGGGCATATCAGATACAGGATCCCGAGGAAATCCCCTGGGCTGTCGCGCGAGCATTCTATATCGCCTCGACAGGCAGGCCCGGCCCGGTGGTGCTCGACTTCACCAAGGACGCCCAGCTTGGGCTGCTCGACTGGGATTATGAGCGGATCGACTATATCCGTTCCTACGACCCTGATCCCGAGCCGAATCCGGCCGATCTGTCGACTGCGGCGGCTCTGATCAACCGCGCCGAGCGTCCGCTCATACTGGCCGGACACGGCGTGATGATCTCCGGAGCCGAGGAGGCTCTTATCTCGCTCGCCGAGAAAGCCGATATTCCCGTGGCGGCCACGCTGCTCGGTCTCTCGACCATCCCTTCCGACCATCCGCTCAACAAAGGGATGCTCGGAATGCACGGAAATATCGCGCCAAACTTCAAGACCAACGAGGCCGACGTGATCGTGGCTGTCGGGATGAGGTTTGACGACCGTGTGACCGGACGTAAGGACGCATATGCCCCGAATGCAAAAATCATACATATAGATATCGACAGATCAGAGTTCGGTAAGAACCTCAAAGCCCATACATCCATACATTCCGACGCCCGGCGCGCGCTTGAGGCACTTCTGCCGATGGTCAACAAAGCCTCCCATAAGGAATGGCTCGACTCCTTCGCTCATGCCGAGCAGGTCGAGGCCACTGAAGTGATGGAGCGCGAACTCCACCCGACCGACACCGAGGGCAATGCGCTAAGGATGGGTCAGGTGGTGAGGAAAATTTCCGAGGCCACCGGCAACGAGGCAATCCTTGTCACCGACGTCGGCCAGAACCAGATGATGGCCGCACGCTATTTCAAGTTCACACGCTCGAAGAGCATGCTGACCTCGGGAGGCCTCGGCACCATGGGTTTCTGTCTGCCGGCAGCGATCGGCGCTAAGATCGGCGCGCCGTCGCGCGAGGTTGTGGCCTTCATGGGCGACGGTGGGTTCCAGATGACTCTTCAGGAACTCGGCACCATCATGGATCTGGGTCTGGCGGTGAAAATCGTCATCCTCAACAACAACTTCCTCGGCAACGTCCGCCAGTGGCAGGAACTCTTCTTCGGCGGAAGATTCTCGGCCACTCCCCTGCGCAATCCCGATTTCGTGATGATCGCCCGCGCCTACGGCATCGAGGCCGAGAATGTCGCCGATGCTTCCCAACTCGACGGGGCGGTTGAGCGCATGACCTCATCCAAGGGGGCCTATCTGCTCAATGTCAATATCGAGACCACCGACAAAGTGTTTCCTATGGTTGCGCCGGGCTCGGCCGTCGACGAGATAATGCTCGATCCGAAGCGCCGGTATTCACCCGCCGAATAAACTCTCCCGTCCTATGGAAAAGCAAAAGAAACGCTTCACAATAGTGGTGTTCACTGAAAATCAGGTGGGCCTTCTCAACCGCATCTCGATCATATTCACCCGTCGCGGGCTCAACATCGAGAGCGTGTCGGCCTCGGCCTCGGCCGTGAGCGACATCCACAAGATGAACTTCACCCTTTTCTCCGACCGCGAGACGCTCGAGAAGGTGATCGGGCAGATCGAGAAGTGTATCGACGTGCTCCGCGCGTTCCTCTATACCGACGACGAGATCGTCTATCAGGAAATAGCGCTCTACAAAGTGCCCACACAACGTCTGCTCGACGAGAAAAACCTCGAGCGGATCATCCGTGTGCACAACGCGCGCATACTCGAGATTACGCGTGACTATACCGTTATCGAAAAGACAGGCCACGAGAGCGAGACCCAGGCACTCTATGAACTGCTTAAGCAATATGACATCCAGCAGTTCATGCGGTCGGGCCGCATCTCGGTCACCAAATCCCCCACCGAGCATATCAACCATTATCTCGAGGAGGCCTCGCGCCGCCTCAACCGCAAAGAAGAACAGTCGAAATGAATCAGCGCACAACAGAATTCTTTCTGACGGCATCAGAGGTAAACGCGCAGTTGCGCATGCCGCTCTCGAGTCTGGTGGCCGCAATCATCGAGTCGGCCACCGGTCATGCCAACGTGATCGGAGTAGGGTATAACGACATGATGAAGACCAATTCGTCGTGGGTGCTCTCGCGGCTTGCCATCGACATTGCCGAGATGCCGCGCCTGAACGGCACTTACGAACTGACCACATGGATCACCGGAATAAACCGCCTCTTTTCCGACCGTTGTTTCGCGATTGTCGACAAAGCTGACGGACGGACCGTGGTCGCAGCCCACTCGGTCTGGATGGCCATCGATATGGACACCAGGCGCCCAGCCGACCTGACAGCGCTCAACCGTATGACCGACCGCATCTCCGACCGCCCCGCTCCGTGTGATGCACCCGGAGTGATCCGTCCGTTCTCATGCGCCGAGGCCGACTGTTCCTATGATTATACCGTCGGTGTAAGCGATATCGATGTGAACCGCCACCTGACCACCCGCCGCTATATCGACCTGATCGTCGACCTGCAGGATCTCGGCTTTTACGACGGCCATCGGCTGACGCGTTTCGAGATCGCGTTCAAAAAGGAGACCCGCTATGACGAGAAAGTGGTCGTGGCCCGCAGGACCACCTCTCCGGAAGGTGAGGAGGATGAATATGTGGCGATGATCGCGGCCGACGATGCACCTCACACTCTGGCCCGACTCAGATTTGAAAAAGAAAATATTAACTGAAACAATCCAATAAGTACACAAAAATGGCAAAACTTAATTTCGGCGGTGTTGAAGAGACTGTCGTCACCCGTGAGGAATTTCCCCTCGATAAAGCACGCGAAGTTCTCAAGGACGAGACCATCGCAGTGATCGGTTACGGTGTCCAGGGTCCCGGCCAGAGCCTCGACCTGCGTGACAACGGCTTTAACGTCATCGTCGGTCAGCGTAAGGGCAAGACCTACGACAAGGCTGTCGGCGACGGATGGGTGCCGGGCGAAACCCTCTTCTCTATCGAGGAGGCATGCGAGAAGGCCACCATCATCATGTGTCTTCTCTCCGACGCTGCCGTTCTCGAGCAGTGGCCCGTCATAAAGAAGCATCTCACCCCCGGAAAGGCATTATATTTCTCCCACGGCTTCGCCATCGCATGGGCCGACCGCACCGGCGTCGTTCCTCCCGCTGATGTCGATGTCATTATGGTTGCTCCCAAAGGTTCGGGCACAATGCTCCGCGTGCTCTTCAAAGAGGGCAAAGGCACCAACTCATCGTTTGCCGTCTATCAGGACGCGACCGGGCGCGCCCTCGAGCGCACACTTGCGCTCGGCATCGGCATCGGCTCAGGCTATCTGTTTGAGACCACATTTGAGCGCGAGGCTGTCAGCGACCTGACAGGTGAGCGCGGCTCGCTGATGGGAGCAGTCCAGGGTTTGTTCCTCGCGCAGTATGAAGTGCTTCGCGAGAACGGCCATTCCCCCTCGGAGGCATTTAACGAAACAGTCGAGGAACTCACCCAGTCGCTGATGCCCCTTTTCGCCGACAAGGGTATGGACTGGATGTATGCCAACTGTTCGACCACCGCACAACGTGGTGCTCTCGACTGGATGGGTCCGTTCCACGATGCCATCAAGCCTGTGATGCGCGAACTTTATGAAAGCGTGCGCAGCGGCAAGGAGGCACAGCGTTCCATCGATTCTAACACACGTCCCGACTACCGCGAAAAACTCGAGGAGGAACTCCGCGAGATGCGTGAGAGCGAGATGTGGCGCGCCGGTGCCACCGTCCGTACTCTGCGTCCTGAAAATAAATAAAGCCACTTATTTATAATAAGATAAGGCTGTCGGGTGACCGGACACAACTGATCGCATCTGCGACGTTGTGCCCGGCTTTTTTGCAATTCAGTCACTGCTCCTGAATTTTGTCGGATTTTTTACGTAAAAAAACCGACAAAAATGATTATCTTTGCATCTGTAAACGTAATATCCAATATTAATGACTACGGCAAAGCAAGTACAACGGATAGTTTCGGATTTTCCCGATGATTTTATCTTTGTTGCTTCTGACCTCGACTTTGACATCAGCAAGAGGGATGCGGCGGCAAGAGCATTGCAGCGCATGGCGGAGCGTGGAGAAATATCCAAACTCTCGAATGGAAAGTATTTCAAGCCGCGGATTACCATATTCGGTGAGTTGAAACCCTCCCTCTCACAGATCGCGAAGGAATATCTTGTTAAGGATGGGAAGACAATCGGCTATCTTACCGGAGGGGATGCCTTTTCCCGATATTCCCTCACGACACAGATATCCTCGGAAATACAGATAGGAACCAACAAATACCGTCGTCCGATAAAAAGAGGGATCTATCGAATTTCCTTTGTCTTACAGCCTAACCCTATTTCGGATGTGGAAATTGATCTGTTACGGTTGTTGGATTGTATCAGGTTCATAAAAGAAATTCCCGGGACGACGCCAAATGAGGCTTGTAGGAGAATAATGATTATAGTGGAGAGTCTGGATGAAGAGCAACGGCTCAAGTTGACACAATGTGCATTGAAATATGCACCTTTTGTCCGTGCACTCTTAGGTTCCATTCTTGAAAGTATTGGAGTTTCGGGAATCAGCATCGAACTATTGAGACGTTCATTGAACGGCATATCTAAGTACCGGTTACCGATTTCAGCAGATATTCTGCCCAATAAGAAAAACTGGAGAATATATGAATCTTCACGATAATCATAAACTTTTCGCAGACGCGGTGTTGGCTGCTTCTCAGTATCTTGACATCAATCCACTCTTTGTAGAAAAGGATTATTGGATCACCCGTTCATTGAAACTTATGGCCAATGCGGATCCGGATGGCAGAGCCATTTTCAAGGGAGGTACAAGCCTTTCAAAGGCTCATTTCATTGGTTCAAGGTTTTCTGAAGATATAGATGTGGCAATCATCAATGCAGGTTTATTAAACGGTAATCAACGGAAGACGTTGATAAGGCGATTGGCGAAATCCGCTACTGCCGGAATTGACGAGATTCCAACACCGGGAGTGACAAGTAAAGGTTCAAGTTATTATAAAGCCATTTATGGTTATCCCCGCTTGTCTGAACTTTCCTCACCGACAGATGGAATTCCTGTGATACCCGGGCAGATAATGCTTGAGATAAATTCTTTTGCTAACCCTTATCCATATGTGAGTTGTCGGATTGGAAATTTCATAGGCGATTTTCTCAAAGAGACCGGAAACGACGATATAATAGAAAACTTCGGTCTTGAAGTCTTTTCAATGAATGTGCTGGATAAAAGGAGGACAGCAACTGAAAAGATTGTCTCTTTGCTCCGTTTCTCCATGGCTAAAGATTACGGGCAGGAATTAGCAAAGAAAATCCGTCATTTCTATGACCTTCATTTCCTGATGAAAGACACGGAGTGTTCAGCTTATTTTCACTCAATATATTTTTTCAGGGATGTTCAATCATTGCTCGACCATGACCGGGAGTTGTTTGACAATCTGGACGGATGGAATAAGCGTCCCATCTCAGACTCTCCACTTTTGAAATCAATTGGTAATATTTGGGCAAACGCACTTTCATCGTTGTATGAGAGAGAATTATCGGCATTGGCATACCGATCTATCCCTACTGCTGAGTCGGTATTGGAAAGTATGCTCGAAATCATTGAGGCTATCGGTTCCTCAGGAATAAGGTAGTATCCCTACTCTTCATGACAATCTGAGAATCCAAAATTCAGAGGTCAGGAGTAAAAATCTCACGATTTGACATGAGGGAGTCCGAGTCGGTTTCGCGGAGCGGGGAGGGGGTGAGGGCGAACGACGCGGGGTTGAATCTGCTGCCGAAACTGAGGCGGAAGCCGTGACGAAGAAGTTCGGCGCCCAGTTGAGGTTTGCCGCGGAAGCCGTGGATAATCCAGGGTTGTGTCGGGCGCAGTCGGCGACGCAGGGCGATGATCTCCGGAAAACAGCGGACGATATGGAGGATGAGAGGTTTACCTACAGTCTCCGAAAGTTCGACGTGACGGCATAGCCATTCCGTCTGAAGAGGAAGCGTCTCCGGAGAGCGCGCGCGGTCGAGGCCCGTTTCACCGATGGCAATCACGTTCCGGCTCAAGGCAAGAACTTTCGTTGTGATCCATTGCTCAGGAGTGACCCGGCTGACGTTCCACGGATGGATGCCGACGGAATATCTCATATTTCTGTTCAAAACGGGAGGCACTTCCTGCGAAGGGTCGATGTCGACGATGCTCAGCAGACGCGGCGTGTGGGTGTGGAAGTCGAGGATGGTCATGGCACGGGGTCATAGCCGCATCCTCCCCAGGGATGACAACGGGCTATTCGCTTCAGGGCGAGCCAACTGCCCTTGACCGGCCCGTGACGGCGCAGGGCTTCGATGGCATAACTGCTGCATGTGGGCGTGAAACGACATGATGGGGGTGTCAGCGGGGATATGCAGACCTGATAGAACCTTATCGGCAGTATCAGGATGGCTGAAACAATGTCAGGGAGTCGGCGGCTCATCGCTATCGGTAGAGGGAGTGTGAGGAACGTATGATTCGGCTATGCGTGCCAGGAGTTTCTGCATCGCTTTTTCGATGCGAGCATAGGAGGTGAGGGTATTACCGACGTAACTGAAAGCGATGTCGACAGGCAGACTGTCTGGGAGAAGCGAGCGGTTCAGGCGGTAGGCCTCACGGATGCGGCGGCGCATGGCTACGCGGTCGACGGCGTGGCGTACCCGCTTTTTAGGCACGGAGATCAGAAACTGGGGGACATCGATACGGCGTTTCGGGTTCAGGCGCCAGACAGCACGCAGGGGAAATGCGAGAGTCGCCTGTGAACCGGTCTCCCCTTCATTCAGCGATCCATTCGGAGCGAAGAGACGGCTGATAGCCGTCTCCGAACATAGTTTCTCGAATTTGTAGAGTCGTTGGCCGAGGCGAAACATGATGGTCGTTGATGCATGCGTCAAGTGCGGGCGCACGCGGGTGGATTATTGCTGCTGGGCTTTGAGATAGTTGTCGAGCGCGCTTGTCATCGAGGGTGCCTCGGGCGTGGGTGCCTCTATGTCGAGCCGCAGACCTGCGGCGCGGGCACTCGCGGCAGTGGCGGGACCGAAGCAGGCCACGCGTATGTCGCCCTGCTCGAAATCAGGGAAGTTTTTCAGAAGCGAGTCGATGCCGGAGGGGCTGAAGAAAATGAACATGTCATAGTCGCGCGGCTCGTCGGGAGTGAAATCGTTGCTGACCGTGCGATACATGATGGCTTTTGTGTAATTGAGGCCGTTCTTGTCGAGCACGGAAGTGTCTTCCTTGTTGACATCGGAGACAACCCAGAGGAGTTTCTCCTTCTTGTGTTTCTGGAAGAAGGGTAGGAGGCCGTCGAGTTTTCCCGTCGAACCGTGGAAAATCTTACGTTTGCGATACTGGATATATTTCTGCAGATAGAGTGCGATCGACTCGGTGGTGCAGAAATATTTCATCGTGTCGGGTATCTTGACGCGCATTTCCTCGCAGAGGCGGAAGAAATGGTCGATAGCGGTGCGGGCTGTGAAGATGATGCCCGTGTAATCGGCGATATTGATTTTCGACTGGCGGAATTCCTTTGCCGACAGACCCTCCACCTTGATGAAAGGACGGAATACAATTTCTACGCCATATTTTTCGCCAATTTCGTAATAGGGAGACTTCCCGTTTGCGGGTTGGGGCTGCGAGACAAGTACTTTCTTTACGTTCACGGTTGAAAATAATCTGAGTTTGTGACAGACTTAATTGAAAAAGTGTGATAAAAGTCTGTCAGTTAGGGCCAGAGGCCGGTCAAGTAGAGAGCCCCGCGATAGATGAGAACGAGAGGCACGATTTCGAGACTGCAAAGGTACAAAATAAAATAGACAAGTGAGCCAAAATTCTCGTAAAAAAGTCTAAAACCCTTTGAAATAAATATCAGACGTGTCAGCAGATAGAGGCAGATGCCGAGCGGAATCATCACTTCTCCGGCTCCCGGATTGAAGAGCACGATGACGGCCGGAATTACAAGAAGCATCCCCGCGAGAGCCTGCGAAGCCTTGAATCCTACGATCCACATGCGGGCCGTCAGCCGGTCGGCGAATACGAATCCGGTGAAACTGTAAGCGGCGAGTTGCCAGATGTAATATATTATCGCTACGACGGTGAGGAGCCCTATCATTCCGAACACCCCCAGCACCGGGGGCGGAGGATAGCCAAGACCGGTCATGGCCGAGTTGAGCAGGATCCCTTCGGACAGACAGGCCATCAGGACGATCGAGATGAGAAGACCGACTTCCGAGTAGGTGTGGGTCTCGAAGACATCCTTGCGTTTCCTGACCGAGAAG
>CAMWGM010000010.1 GCA_947173755.1 uncultured Muribaculaceae bacterium | reverse complement strand
AAAGGATATCCTTGCTGGTGCAGAGCAGTCCTCCCTCGTGGGCGGTGAAGACGGAGTTGGTCACCTTGATGTTCTCAATCGGCATTTCGGGCAGACCGTTGAACTTGAGCGCTTTGCCGGATGCGAAGGAGGTGACGGCATTGATGGTGATGTCGCGGAACTGCGGCGTGGTCTCGTCGACCGGCGGAACCTCCTTGGGACCGCCGTCGAACACCCAGTAGTAGAGGTCGAACGTGATGGCATCGCCCGGGATGTCGAGCATGTTGATATTGTCGATGAAAATGTTCTTCACCACGCCACCGCGGCCACGGGTGCTCTTGAAGCGGAGGCCTATGTCAGTGCCGATGAACTGACAGTCGCGCACGGAGACATTATTGACGCCGCTCGACATTTCCGAGCCCACGACGACACCTCCGTGGCCGTGATAGACACGGCAGTCCTTGACGATGACATTCTCGCAGGGGACGGCACGGCGGCGACCTGCCTCATCCTTGCCGCTCTTGATGCAGATGGCGTCGTCGCCCACGTCGAGAGTCGAGCGATAGATGATCACGTTCTTGCATGACTCCACGTCGAGCCCGTCGCCATTCTGTGCGAACGAGGGATTCTTGATGAAGACACCGTCGACGATGAGGTTCTCGCACATCAGCGGGTGAACGTTCCACGAGGGTGAGTTCTGGAACGTGACACCCTGCAGCAAGACATTCCTGCACTTCACGAGCTGGATCATCACGGGACGCTGGTAGCGTTTGGTGGCGATGGCCTGCTCGCGTGTCATGTTGGCGCGATCGCCGTGGAGAGCCTGGCCGTCGATATAACTCTGTGAGGGATACCAGACTTTGTCATCCTTGACGATGCCACCCTTGCGGATGAGGTTGTTCCACTCGCCGGTAGTCATTTTCTCGCGTTTGACAGGACGCCAGAGTCCGCCGTTGCCGTCGATGACTCCGTCGCCCGTGATGGCCACGTTCTCGAGATTGTTGCCGGAGATGGGCGACTGTGTGCGCCACGATTCGAAACCTTCGTAGACTACGTAGACCGTGTCATATAAATCCTCGTCGGCCGAGAAAGTGATGATCGCACCGCCGTCGAGATGGAGATTGATGTTGCTTTTGAGGACGATGGGGCCGGTCAGCCACACACCGGCTGGGACGTTGAGCGTGCCGCCTCCTTTGGCTGAAAGATCCTCGATGGCCTTGGCGAAAGCCTCGGTGTTGAGCGTTATGCCGTCGCAAACGGCGTCATAGTCGGTCAGCGAGACCTGATTGTCGGGAAACTGCGGGCGGTCGATCACCGGCATCTCAAACTCGAGCCCCTTGTAGAGACTTTCGTAAGTCGAGGCTGCTCCGGCCGTGAATGCGGCGAGCGCCAGTGCCGCGGCCATTATAAATTTTGTTTTCATGATACTATATTATAATTATATATGTGGTTATTTAAAGATGTTGTCGGAAGGGGTGACCTGGGTGGGTATGTCTACAGGCGGACCGATCACGGTCGTGCCGAGCGAGACGCGGCGCGTATCGGTGAAACTTATCCCGGTGGTGGCAGATCCGACCGAGATATTGTCGAACACGACATCCGTGACGGGCGACTGTGCCGTACCCTGCAAGACGAGAGCCGCTTTTCTGACACGGTCGCAGGAGAGCGAGTCGACGAAGATCCCCGTGATTTCCGAGAAATGGTTGCTGTCGAGACCTTCCCCTGCATATTTGCTCGTGACGTAGAACAGATCCTCCACTTCGCCGAAACGGCAGTTGCGGACAAAAAGATTTCTGACATAACCCCCGCGGTCGGGGTTGGTCTTGACATAGATGCCGCGTTTGCAGTAGCCTGCATAGTCGCAGTCCTCTATAAAGATATTTCCGACTCCGCCCGACATCTCGCTGCCGATCACGACAGCGTGAAGGCCTTTGAAATGGCATCGGCGTATGACGATGTTCTCGCTCGGCATTCCCGCCCGCCAGCCGTCGTTGTCGCGGCCGCTCTTGATGGCGATATTGTCGTCGCCGTTGTCGAAATGGATATCCTCGATGAGGATGTTGCGCGAACTCTCGGGATCGATTCCGTCATTGTTGACGAGTTTTGCGTCATAACGCAAGGAGCGGCAGACGATATTGTCGCTCTGCAGCAGATGCACGCACCAGAAGGGTGAATTGATGATCTTCACTCCTTCGAGAGTCACCCCGGAGCAACGGTAGAGTTGCAGCAACTGGGGGCGGAGCCACGAGCCGGGGCCGAAACGGCGCGAGGCGATGTCGGTGCCCCCGTCAGTGTGGTTCATCTCGCGGCTGCGCATCTGCGCAGGTTTCTGCCGGTTCTTCCAGGTGGCGAAAGTCGACATTGCGTTGCCGTCGATGGTGCCCTCGCCTATGATCGACACGTCATGGAGTCCGTATCCGTAAATGAACGGGGAATAATTGTAGAGCAGCGTCCCCTCCCAACTCGTGTTGACCAGCGGATATTTGTCGGGATCCGGTGTGAAGCGGAGCACGGCACCCTCGGCGAGTTCGATGCAGATGTCGTTTGTCAGGGTGAGCGGACCATCCATGAACCACACACCTTCCCCCACCATGATGTGGAGGCCACCGCGGCGTTCAGCCTCGCGCATCGCTTTCTGAAAGGCAGGTCGGCAGTCGCTCACTCCGTCACCTTTCGCACCGAATTTCCTGATGTCGACGGTTCGTTCCGGCACCCGGGCGCCGGTGATGACCGAGAGGATGCTGTCGCGGAGCGCCGTGTCATAGTTCAGGTCGGAAGCCGATAACTGAAGGCATCCGGTTAACAGCAGCATGGCGCTGATGAGGGTTCGCAGTGTTTTCATGCCTACAAATTTAACACTTTATTTTCAGTTTTTCACATTCCGGCATATATTCTTTCGGGATTTATTCCTAACTTTACATCCTACTTTTAACCTTATCAGCAAAATTGACCTTGAAAGCATTCCTTCCGCTCCTGCTGGCCGCCGCCGCGTTCTCGGCGCCTGCGCAGAACATCGACTTCGACTTTCCCAACCGCAACACCTCCGAAGTGACCGAGCCCGGCTATATCCCCTGGCCTGTCAACCGTTGCGAAAGCGAATCGAAAACTCTCGACGACTACGGAATCACCATCACCCTTTCCGCAGCCGAAGGAGCCTCGGCGCTCGCCTCCAACTGGAACAAGCAGACCGTTCAGGCCGGCATGAAACTTTTCGGCGACGGTGTCTATGCCTGCCGCCTCGAGGATGGAAATGCCATCAAGATCACCGAGGGACCCTCGGCCATCGTGCTGACCATCGAAGGTCTGACCCCGGGCCGGCACTCGCTGCTCGCCTATCACAACAACACCGACAAAAATCAGATACTCCCTCCGATCAGGGTGACGGTCGATGGCGTGACGGTGGCTGAAAACGTGTTCTACTCCTCGAATGCCGACAATCTCAAAGCCTCCGAGGTGGGACGCTCATATGTGGAATTCACCGCGGCCGAAGGGAAACCTGTCGTGATCACCTACGCTACGGTCCCCGATCCCGCCGTGACATACACGACAACCGCAGTGATGATCAACGGGCTCGAGTTCGAAGCAAATCCCTATGCCATCATGGATGAATATCCCGCCGCCAACGACCGCCATGTCGATGCCGACGACGGCAGCATCACTTTCCGTTGGAAAGGTGCCGACCTGGCCTTGAGCCACTGTCTGGTCTATGGTACCGACTCGGTGGCAGTCGCCGTATCCGCCGCCTATCAGTATGAAGGCTCTGACCCCGAATTCAGAGCCGACGGATTTTCGCCGCTCAGCCGCTACTGGTGGCGCGTCGACGAGGTCGACGCCTCGGGCACAGTCCACAAAGGCCGTATCCTCTCCTTTCAGCCGCGGCGCATCGCCTTCCCCAGCGCTGAAGGCTACGGACGGTTCGCCCTCGGCGGACGTGGCGGAATCGTCTACCATGTCACATCGCTCGAAGATGATGCCGACCTTCCGGGCACGCTCCGCTACGGCATCGAACGCATCCACGAGCCCCGCACCATCGTGTTCGATGTCGCCGGCGAGATCCGGCTCAACTCGCGCCTCGTCGTGAGCGACCGCTACGTGACCATCGCGGGTCAGACCGCTCCCGGCCGTGGCATCCTGCTCCGCGACCGTTCGTTCGGCATGCAGAGCGACGGAATCACCCGCTTCATGCGGCTCTTCCTCGGCGGCGCCGACGACTGGAACGATTCGATGGGAGGAAATCCCAACACAGCCGACGGTATGGGCATGTCGGGCAACGACCACTCCATCATGGACCACTGCTCGATAGCATGGTCGATCGACGAGGGCTTCTCGTCGCGCAACGCCCGCAACATGACCCTCCAGCGCACCATCATCAGCGAGGCTCTCAACTATGCCGGTCACGCAACACAGTATGCCAACCAGGGCCACCATGTCAGCCACGGCTATGCCGCGACGATCGGCGGCGGCGAGATGGGCAGCGAGGCAGCCTCGTTCCACCACAATCTCCTCGCCCACTGCGAGGGACGCAACTGGAGCCTCTCGGGCGGACTTGACGGCGCAGGTTTCTATGACGGACATCATGACGTGTTCAACAACGTGGTCTACAACTGGGGCGGACGTGCCACCGACGGAGGCACCCACGAACTCAATTTCGTCAACAATTACTATAAGAAAGGTCCCGCCACGACTCAGAACATGCTCCTGCGCCACCAGTTCGAAGGTGTCGGCAAAGGCACACAGCGCGCCTACGTCAGCGGAAACATCCGCGAGGAACTCAACGGCTCGAAGACCCCCGACAAGTTGGGAACCACATATAATTACAGTCTTTCCAACGGCCAGGTGCTCGACTGGGAGCCCTGGAGCGACGAACCCTTCTTCCCGAGCCACGCCACGGTCGAGCCGACCGAGCAGGCGTTCAAAAACGTGCTTTCCGACGTCGGATGCAACATGCCGCAGATCCTCAATCATGACTCGCGCATCGTCGACGAGACACTGAAAGGCACCACTTCGACCGTCGGCCGCTACACCGGCAAGAAGGGTCTCCCCGACTGCGAGAGCGACGCCGAAGGGTTCGCCGGACTTGACATCGTCGAGGAATCACGACCCGACGGATGGGATACCGACGCCGACGGCATCCCCGACTGGTTCGAATATCTCGTCTCGACCGATCCGATGACTCCCAACAACAACGACGACCGAGACTCCGACTCATTCACTGATCTCGAGGAATATCTCGACTGGATCTCCGTGCCCAATTTCCATATCGACGGCTCGATCACCGTCGACCTCGCTCCTCTCTTCGCCGGATACCGTGCCCCCGTCTACCGCGTGGAGGGTGTTCCTGCAAAGGTGACGAAGGAACTCCGAGGATCGCAACTAACGCTGACTCCCGCCGCCGATGCAGGCGCCCTCTTCTCGGTCAGGGTCACTGCCGAAGAGGAGGGTGTCAGCCTCACCCGACGCATCAACTTCGCCTTCGAGGCCGGGACCTCCGTGGTCGCCCATGAAGTCGAGCCCGAGGAGACCGATCAGCCGATTTTCGACCTTCTCGGCCGCCGTGTCCTCCGTCCCACCCCCGGCATCTACGTCAGCAAAGGCCGCAAAATCGTCGTCAGATAATCTGCATTTGATTTTCGGCTGAAAATTCCGCGACCGCAGTTGCAGGAAATTGAAAAAGTGTTTATCTTTGCACTCGCAATGGGTCTTCACGACCAGCGCAAGGTCTGCTCGAATGGTGGAATGGTAGACACGAAGGACTTAAAATCCTTTGGCCATTGCGGCCGTGCGGGTTCGAGTCCCGCTTCGAGCACACCCTTACTCTGCAGGAGATTGGCGCCAGTGACCGGTGTCAGTCTCCTGTCTTTTTTTGCCCCGTTACGCCCACGACGAAAAAACCGGCCCTCACTTCACAGTGGAGGCCGGCAAACATTTTATGAAAATTTTTAAATCTTGTCAGACGTATCCTCTCAGGATGCCGCGCTTAGAGTTGCGCACGAAGAGTATTATCTCGTCGCGCTCCTTCGTGGCGGGCAGTTCGGCCTCGATGCGCTCGATAGCGTCGGTGTTGTTGAGGCCCGAGAGGTAGAGATAACGGTAGGTCTCCTGGATGTCGCGGATGCTCTCGTTGGAGAAGCCGCGGCGGCGCAGACCGATCGAGTTGATGCCGCAGTAGGCCAGCGGTTCGCGTCCCGCCTTGACAAACGGGGGAATATCCTTGTTGACGAGCGCGCCACCCTGGAGCATGACATGCGACCCGATGTGGCAGAACTGATGGATGAGCGATCCGCCGCCTATGACGGCATAATCGTCTATGACGACCTCGCCGGCTATCTGGGTGGCGTTGCTCATGATCACGTAGTCGCCCACCACGCAGTCGTGGGCCACATGACAGTAAGCCATGATCAGGCAGTGGCTTCCAACCACGGTCTTACCCTTCGAGGCAGTGCCGCGATGCACCGTCACGCATTCGCGTATCACGGTGTTGTCGCCGATGATGGCCACGGTCTTCTCGCCTGCAAATTTCAGGTCCTGAGGCTCGCCCGAGATGACTGCGCCCGGAAAGATGGTCACATTTTTACCGATGCGTGCTCCATCCATAATGGTGACGTTTGAGTGGATCACGGTGCCTGCACCGATTTCCACATCCCCGTGGATGGTGACGAAAGGACCGATCTCGACCGACGGATCGATCTTTGCATCGGGATGAATGGAGGTCATAGGATGTACCATAATTATCTTATGTGTTTTTGCAGGTGTTACTTATTCTTGATGATCTGAGCCATAAACTCACATTCGGTGACGATCTTCTCGCCGACGAACGCATAGCCCTTCATCATGGCCATGCCGCGGCGCAGTTCCGTCATGAACGAGACGTGGAAGATCAGCGTGTCGCCCGGCACGACCTTCTGGCGGAACTTCACGTTGTCGATCTTCATGAAATAGGTCGAGTAGCGCTCCGGATCCTCGACGGTCGAGAGTACGAGCAGACCGCCGGTCTGGGCCATCGCCTCCACCTGAAGCACGCCGGGGAGCACCGGCTCCTGCGGGAAATGTCCCTGGAAGAAAGGCTCGTTGGCCGTGATGTTCTTCACGCCGACGATGTAGTTCTGACCCTTCTCGATCACCTTGTCGACCAGCAGGAACGGATAGCGGTGGGGCAGCAGTTCGCGGATGCGCATATTGTCCATCACCGGTTCCTTCGCCGGGTTATAGATAGGCGCCTGAACCTCCTGACGCTTGATTTCGCGGCGGATCTTCTTGGCGAATTTGGTGTTGAGCGTGTGGCCGGGACGGGTGGCGATGATGCGGCCCTTCAGCGGACGGCCGATCAGCGCTATGTCGCCCAGCACGTCGAGCAGTTTGTGGCGCGCCGGCTCGTTGTCGAAGTCGAGGGGACGGTTGTTGATATATCCGAACTCATCAACCTTCTTGTGCTCCACTCCCATCAGGTCGGCCAGACGGTCGAGATCCTCCTGAGCGAGTTTGGAGTCGTAGATCACGATGGCATTGTCGAGGTCGCCACCCTTGATGAGGTTGTTCGACACCAGCGGTTCGATCTCGCGCACGAACACGAACGTGCGGCACCCTGCTATCTGATCGGAAAAATCGGATATATGTTCGAGCGACGCAAACTGATTGGAGAGCACCGCCGAGGGGAAATCGATCTTGACATCCACCGACAGATCATCGTCGGGAAGCACGAGTATCGATGCGCCGGTCTCCGGATCGGTCATCTCCACGCGCTGACGGATATAATAGAAATCCTTGTCGGCCTTCTGCTCGACGGTGCCTACGCGGGCTATCTCGTCGGTGATCAGACGGGCGCTGCCGTCGAGTATAGGCATCTCGGGTGCATTCACCTCGATCAGCACATTGTCGATACCGGCCGCGTAGAGCGCCGCCATGGCATGCTCGATTGTCGAGACTGTCACCTCCCCCTTGCCGATCACGGTGCCGCGGTTCGAGGCGACGACGTTTTCGGCAAGTGCGTCGATCACGGGCTCACCCTCCAGATCGACACGTTTGAACTTATATCCGTGGTCTTCGGGAGCGGGAAGGAATCGGGCTGTGATATTAAGGCCGGTGTGCAGCCCCTTGCCCGAAAGGGTGAACTCGCCACCGAGTGTAAGTTGGTTCATATCCTGATGTGTGTTACTTGTTTTGCAAATTTTTCACTTCTTTCTCGAGCCGCTTCACGGTCTCATAGAGCGAGCCGAGCCGTTTCAGATAGACGAGCCCCTTGGCATACTCCATCATGTCGACCGCCGGCGATCCCATGATGCGCTCGCCCGGCTTCGTCGCGCGGTTCACTCCGCTCTGGGCCCCGATGTTGGTGCCGTCGGCTATCTGCAGATGCCCGACGATGCCTACCTGACCACCTATCATGCAGTTGGCTCCGATCTTACCTGATCCGGCAAGTCCTACCTGGGCCGCCATCACCGTGTCGTGACCCACGTGGCAGTTGTGGGCCACCTGGATCAGATTGTCGAGTTTCACTCCGTCCTCAACGACGGTCGAGCCCATCACGGCGCGGTCGACGGTCGTGTTGGCGCCGATCTCCACATCGTTGCCGATCACCACGTTGCCCAGCTGGGGGATTTTCTCATAATGACCGTCGACGGGAGCGAAGCCGAAGCCGTCGGCACCGATCACGGCACCCGAGTGGATGATGCAGCGGTCGCCTATCTTACATTCCTTGTAGACTTTCGCACCTGCGTAGAGAATAGTGCCCTCGCCTATGGTGCAATCGTCGCCGATATATACCTGGGGATAAATCTTGACACCTTTGCCGAGCGTCACACCTTTGCCGATATATGCGAAAGCGCCGATATAGGCATCATCGGGTATCTCCACACCCTCGCTGACGAACGAAGGCTGCTCGACCACGCGCAGATCTTTCTTCTGCATCTGCTCGACCATCTCGAGTAGATGTGCCACAGTGGCATAAGGATCGTCGACTCTCAGCAGAGTGGCCTTCACAGGACGCTCAGGCTCGAAGTCGCGCCGCACGAGAACGATCGACGAATCGGTGTCATATATATAATGTGTGTATTTCGGATTGGCCAAAAAAGACAGGGCGCCCGGAACACCTTCCTCAATCTTTGCGAAAGTGCTTACCTTGACATTGCCGTCGCCCTCGACGGTGCCTCCTGTCAGAGCCGCCAATTGATCAGCGGTTAATTCCATAGAGATGGATTAATGGATTGGTATGAGTTGAACGTTCAGAAGTGTCGCGCAGACGACACTCCGTGCAAAAGTACAAATAAATATTGACTCCTGCAACTGTATGCCAATTCTTAATCACAATGCATAAAGTGTAAGGGGGCTGCTAAGATTTGAAAATGGGTATGAAGCGAAATTAATTGTGCATTATGAATTGATATAAAAAATAGCGTCTTCCTAATTCACATTAGGAAGACGCTTGGCTTGGCCTATCGATTCATCCCACTTGGGGGAAATGAATGGCGGGGATCATCGGACTCGCCGGGAGTCCATTTCATTATTGAAGAGGTATTTTAGAAATCTCGATTAGTTCGCAGCGGCTGCGCCCTGAACCTTGAAGGGAATGTTGCAGACAACGGTCGAGAGGTTCTCGAAGGTTACTGTAGCCTTCACGGTGAGGTTGAAAGAGGGCTGGAGTTCAGCGCCAAGGTTCTGGTAGGTTACTACACCTGTTTCTTCGTTGAGGCTGAAGGTTGAAGCGGGATCGAGTTGGCCTGCGAATCCGTTGTAATTAGAGTCCTTAACCCATTCGTACTTCACAGTGGGTTCGGCAACTTTGTAGGTCTTCTCAGCGAGGTCGGAGAGAACGAGTTTCTCCTGTTTTGCATCCCAAGAGTAGATCAGTTTGGTGTTGTTGCCTGCATCCACTACGACTACCGAGGGAGCACACTTGATAGTTGTCAAATCTACTTCGTTACCGTCGAGTGTAATAGTAGCGCTGTTGCCTGCAACGAACGGATTCTTGAACTGGATGTAGAAGTTAAATGTGCACTTTTCGCCATTGACGAGGGTAACTTCATACATCATGTTTACGAACTTGCTCGGGGTAGAGAGCGGAGCATCCAAATAGACATTGTGTGTTGCAGGATCGTAAACTACTCCAGTCTGTTCGGGTGTAGTCGGAGTGAGTGAGAAGTCGATACTCTGAGCGTTGTTAACTTTGTTGAAGTAATCGAAGATGTTCTTGCCGTTCTGCATTTCAAATGCTTCGGATACATTCATCTCAAGTTTCCACGCGCCATTAACGATCTTACCCTTTGTTACGATTACATCATTGTAGTTGCCAACCTTTTCTACCCAGTAGAGTTGGTTGAACGTGTAGGGCTTGCAGTCTTCCTTCACATAGAATACCTGAACGATCTTCACATCACCACGGAGTTTCGGGTTGTTTGAGGGGATTGTGATTGTTACAGTGTACTGAGCTCCCTTGCCGTCTACATCCTTGTAGGTGTTTTCGGTCTTAACCTTGTTGTTGACATAGAAAGCGATGTTCGAAGTCTGTGTACCAGAAGAGCCGAGAGTTGCGGTGCACTGTACGCCGTCTGTCGAGAGGGTAGCAGTTGCGTCAGCAGTAGCGGTCTGAGTGCCGAGGACTTTCACCTTACCATCCTTAGCGATTACAGAGAGTTCCATTGTGTACTCCTTAGAAGCGCCACCATAGTTGGTCCAGAAGTCAGTCGAAGTCATGCCGGTCTTGCCATAGATATCGTTGTTGACATCCTGCCAATCCATGTGGCTGATTTCATTGCCTTCGTCAGTGAAGTTAGCCTTAATGCTGTGATACTCACGTTCTACGGGATCGAGAGTTGTGGTGTAAGCATCCTGATCATCGGGATCAGCAACTTTCTCCTTCACGATCTCAACCTTGATATAGGCTGAAGCGAGGAGGCACTGGTTGCCGGCGTTATCGGTGAGGAATGCGTCAACACGGACAACGGGAGTACGGCCGATGGCGGGAGTAAGACCGTTGGTGAGGTTCTTAGAATTAGTCTTGAGGTACTGACCGTCGACGAGTTCAACGAACCACTGCTGGTTGGTCTTCTGAGCGTCGTTAGAGAGATACTCTGCGGGGAGAGAGAACTTGTAGCTCATACCGGTGAAACCGAGTTTTGCGAGCCAGTTCTTTTCAGATGCAACATAGAGACCGGGGATGGTAGCGAGATCAAGACCGGTTTCGCTGTCATAAACGAGAGTAGCGTTGGGCTCATCATCAAGGCCGCAGAATGTCTGAATGAATGCGGAATTTTCGGGATGTGCAGTTGTGATAGCCTGGTAACGATCGTAAAGGTAGACAGGTGTTGCGTCTGCTTTACCCTTCATTGCTGCAGAGTCAACGAGCACGGGAGTGATGTTCTTCGAAGAGATGTAGACATAGTCAGCGGTTGTGCAGACATCCTGACCGTTCCAGAGTTGGAAGGCTACGACGTCGTTGGCAGTCTTCGAGAGGTTTGCTCCGTTGATGCTGGCAGTCACAATGAGTTCACCGGGAGTTTCAAAATCGGCGTCTACGATGTTGAGCAGATTTTTCTTGTCGCCGGCTGCACGAGAAGTAACAGCACGATTGATGAATAGACCCTGAGCACCCTCAGTGATATAGGCATCGCTGGGGTTGACACGGTAAATGAAGTCAACCGTGTTCGACTTATCCATATTGGTCAGGTCGGTGAATACGAAGGTCTTGCTATCGTATTTGGTCTCTGACCAGTACTTTGTGATATGATAGAATGGAGTATCGGTGGTGGGGTAGGTGGGGAACTTGGAATCCACTGCCGAAGGAACGAATGCGATCGAACCAACAGGTTCACCGACGTTGATGGTGACAGTTTTGTCGCCAGTACCGTCTACGCCCGAGAGAGTAAGTTTGTTGCCCGAGTAGACTGCGGTGATACCTTCAGCAGATTCGGTACGCCAGGGGGTATTGGTCGGCACAACACGTCCGTCCGGATAGTAGATGTCCCAGCAACCGGTGGTAACGTTGGGAACATACCAGCAGCCATCCTCGCCATCCTGACCGTTCTGGCCGGGTGTTCCGGGTTCGCCCTGGTCGCCCTTGTCGCCTTTATCACCCTTGTCACCTTTATCGCCTTGAGGACCCTGAGCGCCGGTTTCACCCTTTTCGCCCTGGTCACCCTTGTCGCCTTTGTCGCCCTTGTCTCCCTTGAGACCCTGAGCGCCGTCAGCACCGATGGCTTTGTATTCGGTTTTTACACCATCTTTATACCAGTAGCCGTCAGCACCGATAGTCCATGCTGTGCCATTGGTGCCGTTCTGGCCATCCTTACCATTGGTGATGGTATAGGTCTTGCCGTCGCTGAGAGTGATGTTGATACCTTCGCTTGTGGAGGTAACATTGGTGATGACTGAACCGCTCTCGATCTTAGACTTAAGACCGTCGATGGTGGTTTTGATGCTGTCGATCTGACCCTGCAGATTGTTGATGTCGTCATCGTAGTCCTTACATGCTGTGAAGCATGCGGAAGAACCTGCGATCAGCGAGGTCGACAACAGCACACTGATGAATTTTTTGTTCATGTTGTGGTTGATTAAGTTATAACTTGATGTGTTTTGTTGTTAATTTCCTATTCATTAGAAAGTGGAAGAGGAGAAATTGTCTCGGATTGGTTCTAAATCTTTGTAACTATTTGTGTGTCAGTGTTTTAAGATTAATACTGACCCGCAATAAGATAGAGCCTATGCGGGGTTTTGGAATTTTGTACAAAGTTAGATGTTTTCGGAGAGATGGACTTATAAATGCCGTTGCGGGTTTGACACACAACTGTGGCAATCAGCGCAAAACACATCAGTTCAGCCCTCTGCGGGCTTTTGCGAAGTAGGAAGACCTTCGCTGATATCTTCGAAGAAATTGTGTCCTAAAATCTGGGAAATCCGGAAGAGCTGGCCCGTGTCGATGGAGTGTTTCTGAAACAGGCGATAGATGTTGGAACGGTCGCAGGACAGTTTACGCGCCAGCCATGTCACCGACCTTTCCTGGCGCTCGAGTTCCTGACGGATGAGTGTACCGATAGATTCCATTAGTTGCGAAGTTTATGGAATGGGTTTTAGCCTGCATCCCTGAGGCTATAATATAATAATGTGTAGGAACGGGAACAAAAACGTGGGATGCCACTTAACCACACACCCATTCCATAGGTCTTCGCATTACCTTCGATCAAGATGCATGACAGCCGCAGTCCCACGAGGTGATTTATGCGACCGCCGGCAACTGCGCACACCGTCGTGACGGCGTGCACGGTAACGCAGCGATGAGTATACATCACCACGGGACGTCAAGCGTATCCGGGCCATGATCAATAAATTTGCGAAGTTTATGGAATTGGCGTCAGAACGATTAAACGTCTCTGTTATTTATAAATAATTATGCAGCCCCCCACCCGCCTCTGCGGCCGTTGGGCATGCCAATCGCAAAGTTAATACAATTTGCCAATATGGCAAAACCCGCATCGGAAAAACGCTTTGTTTTCGCCGGAGCGGGCATCAGTGCGACTGACTCATCTTCGGAAGGAGGCTCGGATGCTCCTCGAGATGATGATAGAAGTGGAGAGCGTGAGAAGACTCATGATTATGAGCGAGATAAATATCGTGGGAAAGAGCGGTGTCGGGCTGACACCAAGCGTCGAGAGCGGGTCGCGCCATTCTGCCGAGGCTCCCCAAAGGGCGAGGATGGCCAGACAGGTCACGGCGAGATTGATGACGGCGATGAGCCGGATGTAGCGGCCGGCGAGCCGGCGGGGAGTGTAGCCGAGCGACATGAGGTCGGTCAGCCGGGCACGGTTCTTCTGGAGCAGCAGGTAGATGCTGAGCACCAGGATGATGAAGGCGAGGGCCGAGATGACGGCTCCGATGGCGATGATGATGCCGGTGAGGAGGGTCAGGAAGTAGGCGGCGCGCGACGATGCTGTCTTGTCGCCCGCCACTTCATAGCCGGCTTCGCTGACATACTTCTCGGCCTCGGGAGAGCCGGGGCGGTCGAGCCGGATGATCAGCCGGGATGGATCTGAGGCGGGCTGCTCGGAAAACCGCGAGTTGGCCCAGGTCATGAATTCTTCGGGGACGGCGATGGTGTTGAGACGGCGTGAGAAGCCGACTATGCGGGCGTCGACCCACTGCTGTCGGCCGTTGCCGCTCAGCGAGAGCCGCAGCGGCACCATCCCGATCAGTTCTTCGGAGAGCTGGGGAAGTCCGTGGGAGGAGGCGAACCCGAAGTTGTAGAGGGTGAGATAGTCTTTGGAGACGATCACCGGCACCTCTTCGCCGGGGGTGTAGCCCCAGCCGCCGGGACGGACGTCGAGAAACTCCTCGGGGATCGACTCGAGGAAGAGTTGCGACGACATGCCGCGGCCTCCCATGTCGACCGAGGCGGCCACGTTGAAGCGCGCTGTCTCGAAGCGGCCCACTCCGGCGGCCCAGGGCTGCGCGGAGATTCCGGCGATCTCGGCCGGGGTGAAGCCGGCCGACGAAGTGAGCGAGACAGGTTTGGAGATCACCATGAAGTCGTCGGACATGAAGGTGTCGGCGCCGGAATAGACGCTACTGACGTCGCGGTAGAACTGGATGGCCACCAGGATGATGACCAGTCCCACGAGGTTGGCGGCTGCATAGCCGGCGAGTTGCGGGGCCGAGATGTTGGCCCTTAGCAGACGGGAGAGTGGCGAGATCATAGGTGGAGGAGTGTGAAGGTTGGGAGTGAGATTTTGTTTCCGACCGAGGTGGCGATGACGGCTGCCTCCTGACGGGAGGCCTCTTCGGCTATGAGGGTGGCCACGGCGGCGTTGTTGCGCGCGTCGAGGTGGCTCACCGGTTCGTCGATCAGCAGGAAACTGAAGGGCTGGCAGAGGGCGCGGACGATGGCGGCCCGCTGCTGCTGGCCGACCGAGAGGAGGCGCGCCGGGGTGTCGGCCTTGGCGGCGAGTTCGAGCCGCCCGAGCATGGCGAGAATCTCGGCTCGGGTGCGGAAGCGGGTCAGTGAGTTTTTCACCTCGATGTTCTCCATGACGGTCAGTTCGGGGAAGAGGCGCATCTCCTGGGGGAGATAGGCGAGGGTGGTGCGACGGAGTTCACACCAGCGGTCGATCGTGAAGGTGCGGATGTCGGTGCCGTCGAAGAGGATGGCGCCGTCGTAGTCGGTGCGGGCTCCGTAGATGAAACTGCAGAGCGACGATTTGCCGGTGCCGCTCTCGGCCTCTATTATATATGTGTCGGGCCGGTAGAATGTGAGCGACTCCCGCAGCCAGATCTCCGAACTGCTGACCGGGGGCTCACTCTCGCTTCCGCGGAACACGGCGGGAAGGACTCTTTGGAGTGTGATCTGGTCCATGATATTCAGATCTGTCGATGTGGTTATATATCAACCGCCCTACCTCCTCACGGAATTTTTCCGGACGGGCAGGGCGGCAAAAGGGATTTTGTCTCGACCGTTGAGATTACTGAGCGGGCTGAACCTCGACTGCTTCGATATCGAAGATGAGGGTCGAGTTGGCGGGGATGCTGCCGACCTCGCGCGAGCCGTAAGCGAGCACTGCGGGGATGACGACGGTCATCTTCTCGCCTTTCTTAAGCATCGAGAGGGCTTCGCCGAATCCGGGCACGACCTGGTTGGTGGCAAACTGCACGCCATCCTCGTTCTTGTCGAAGACGGTGCCGTCGGTGAGGCGGCCTTCATACTTGACGACTGCCGAACCACCTTCGCCGACAGCGGGACCTTCACCTTCCTGGGTCACTTTGTAGGCGATACCAGAGGGAGCGAGGGTGTATGACTTGTCGTTGGCGACGAGGTTGGCGATATATTCGTCCTTACCGGCCTGTTCGGCAGCCTCGGCCTGCTGGGCCTTGCGGGCGGCCTCTTCGCGACGAGCCATTTCGAGCTGCATGCGCTCGTTGGCCTGCATCATGAGCTGACGGAACATCATGTTGGTGGTCTGAGCGGCTTCGGGGTTGATCGAATCGGCCATGAAAGCCTTGGCGTAAGCCTCATAGACCTTGGCGCGGTCGACGTAGATGCCGCTCATCTCGAGCTGGAGGAGAGTATTGTTGAGCTGGACAGCCTCCTGTGTACCTGCCACGAAGCCCTGCGAGAGAGAGTCGCACATGATGGTGGCCTTGAAGCCGCGGAGGATATCCTCTTTCTTGAATCTTTCTTTCTGCTCGGGTGAGAGACCGGCAACGATTTCGTTGAGGTTCATACCGCTGTATTCGCCGATGGCGGTAGAGATAGAGTCGCCGAACGACTTGTCAGCGTTCGAAACCGAAGCGGTTTTCGAGCAGGATGCGGTGGCGAGCAGGATGGCTGCTGCGCCGATGCCCATGAGAAGTTTTTTCATTTTTTCTTGTTAGGATATTATTATGTGATGTTGGTTATAATTTTGAATCATGCATTATGCATCAGGGAACCACTTCCACGAGTTCCACCGTGAAGTCGAGCGCAGCGCCGGGAGGGATGACTCCGGCGGCTCCGGTGTCGCCATAGCCGAGCGATGCGGGGATCACCAGACGGTAGGTGCCGCCGGGACGCATCATCTTGAGGCCTTCGGTGAATCCGGGCACGAGACGGTCGACGTCGAAAGTCACGGGCGCATCGGTCTGATCGAAGACTGTGCCGTCGGAAAGTCGGCCGGTATAGTTGACCTTTACGCGCTCACCGCTCTGAGGCATCGCGCCCTCACCCTCGGTGATCACCTGGAAGACGAGACCTGAAGG
>CAMWGM010000009.1 GCA_947173755.1 uncultured Muribaculaceae bacterium | reverse complement strand
GAAAGGCCGTCCGCAATCAGAGCGCCGCCCGGCAGGGCAGCATCCGCCGGCGCGAGGGCGAGCAGATGGAGCTGCAGTTCTTCCGACGCCCCGGCACCGAGATGGAATGGTTTGCCCGCTGGAAGGAATTCCGTCTGCGCTGGCACAAGGCTCTCGGTCTCGGCGATGAGAAATACCGCTATCACGACCACGAGAAACTCGCCCACTATGCCAACGCTGCCACCGACATCGAATTCCAGATGCCGTTCGGCTTCAAGGAGGTGGAGGGTATCCATTCCCGCACCAATTTCGACCTCTCGCAGCACGAGAAATTCTCCGGCAAGAATATCAAATACTTCGATCCCGAACTCAACGAAAGTTATGTGCCCTATGTCATCGAGACATCGATCGGAGTAGACCGCATGGTGCTTTCCGTTCTATGCTCAAGTTATGAGGAGCAGGATCTCGGCGGTGGCGACAAGCGCGTCGTGATGCACCTGCCGGCACCTCTCGCCCCCGTCAAGTGTGCCGTTCTTCCCCTGGTCAAGAAGGATGGTCTGCCCGAAAAGGCCCGTGAGATTGTCAACGATCTCAAGTTTGACTTCGCCACGCATTACGAGGAGAAAGATACTATCGGCAAGCGCTATCGCCGTCAGGATGCGATCGGTACTCCCTACTGCATCACTGTCGACCATCAGACCCTTGAGGACAACACCGTCACTCTCCGCGAGCGTGACTCGATGGAGCAGACCCGTGTCAAGGTTGAGGATCTACACAAGATCATCCACGACAGTGTCTCGATCACCTCTCTTCTTCGCCGTCTGGCCTGACGCCTGAAGATCAACCGAATTTTCCGAAAGGATACCCGGCGCAATATGCGTCGGGTATCCATCGCGAAATACATATTTAATATATCCAATTTTCATCACCCGTCCCATTACGATCGTGAAATCACTTCTCCGTCTTCTCTTTTTAATAATTGTCGCAGCCTCTCTCTCATCCTGCAACTATAATTCCCTCGTCGAACAGAAGCAGGGAGTGAAACAGCAGTGGGCCGAGGTGCAGAACCAGTATCAGCGTCGTGCCGACCTGATCCCCAATCTCGTCGCCACCGTCAAAGGCTATGCCGCCCATGAGAGCGAGACTTTCGAGAAAGTCACCCAGGCACGTGCGGCAGCAACATCGGTCAACATTAATGTTGATGACCTGACAGAGGAAAATCTCAAACGCTTCCAGCAGGCTCAAAACGACCTTTCCGGTGCGCTCAAGTCGCTCCTCGCCGTCTCTGAAGCCTATCCTGATCTCAAGGCTAATGAAAATTTCCGAGATCTGCAGGTCCAACTCGAAGGAACCGAAAACCGTATCGCGACCGCGCGCACACGCTACAACGAATCTGTAGCCACCTATAACACTTCGATCAAGAAATTTCCTACGGTGATCTATGCCGGATGGTTCGGCTTCAAGGATGAACCGCAGTTCAGCGCCGACGAAAGCGCTCAACGTGCTCCCGAAGTGAAATTCTGAATAATCCCAACTCCTACATATCAACAAACGTCTTAATGGATAAATCATTGATGCGTCTGCTCCTGCTGCCGGCGGTTGTGATCGTTGCGGTCATCGCCGCCTCGTGCAACAAAGGCGACGACGTCTGGAATAATTACGAGGAATGGCGTGTGGCCAACACGGAATTCTATAACGAGCAGAAGTTTGCCATAGGATCTGACGGTCAGCCCCGCTATCAGACTCTCACACCGGCGTGGAACAACTCAGCCTCGATCCTGATAAACTGGCTCAACGACAGAAAACTGACCGAGGACAATCTCTCGCCCCTGCTCACCTCGAAGGTGGCGGTGAAATATCGTGGCGCGCTCTACAACGGAGTTGCATTCGACTCCAGTTACCGCGCCAAAGATTCCCTGTTCACCACCACACCCGGCAATGTGATCTCCGGCTGGACCATCGCCCTGCTCAACATGCATGTCGGCGACAGCGTCGAGGTGGTAATCCCCTATGTTCTCGGCTACGGAGTGAACGGATCGGGTGTGTCCATACCTCCTTTCTCCACTCTTGTGTTCAATATCAAACTCGTCGACATTCTCGACTACGAGGTGCGTCCCTGACATCCGGAAAGCGACATGAACTTCAGTCTGCAGGCTACTTCGGCAGCCACGTCGGCTCGCGCCGGCCTGATCACGACAGCCCACGGCTCGATAGAGACTCCGATTTTCATGCCTGTTGGCACGGTCGGATCGGTCAAGGCTGTCCATCAGCGCGAACTCGCCGACGACATAAAGGCTCAGATAATTCTGGGCAATACCTATCACCTCTATCTGCGTCCCGGATGCGACATATTGCGTCAGGCAGGTGGTCTTCACAAATTCATAGGATGGGAACGGCCCATCCTCACCGACAGCGGCGGCTTTCAGGTGTTCTCGCTCTCCGACCGGCGCAAACTCACCGAAGAGGGTGCCCATTTCCGCAGTCATATCGACGGCTCGCGCCATCTTTTCACGCCCGAGAGCGTGGTGGATATTGAGCGGGTCATCGGGGCAGACATCATGATGGCGCTCGACGAGTGTCCTCCGGGTACCGCCGACTATCAGTATGCCCGCAAAAGTCTTGATCTCACCCAGCGTTGGCTGATGCGCGGCTGGAAGAGATATAAGGAGACCGAGGGGCTTTACGGGTACTCTCAGGCTTATTTCCCGATCGTGCAGGGTGTAGTCTATCCCGACCTTCGTCGTGAGGCGGCTAAATTTGTTGCCGATCTCGGTGCCGAGGGTAACGCTATCGGCGGACTTGCCGTGGGCGAACCTGCCGAAAAGATGTATGAGATGATCGAGATCGTCAACGAGATCCTGCCTGCCGATCGTCCCCGCTATCTGATGGGAGTCGGCACCCCCGCCAACATCCTTGAGGCAATCGACCGGGGCGTAGACATGATGGACTGCGTCATGCCCACCCGCAACGGGCGCAACGGGATGCTCTTCACCCGTCACGGTGTGATGAACATGCGTAATAAGAAGTGGGCCGACGACTTCTCGCCGCTTCAGGAGGATGGCCCCTCATATGTCGACCGTGCTTATTCGAAGGCCTATGTGCGCCATCTGTTCATAGCCGACGAAATCCTGGCCATGCAGATTGCCTCTATCCACAATCTTGCTTTCTATCTGTGGCTCGTCGGCGAAGCGCGTCGTCACATCATCGAGGGTGACTTCGCTACATGGAAACCGGCCATGCTCGAGGCGGTCAACCGACGACTCTGAACCACCCTGTGAACATTTCGCTCCGCACCAACAGTAATCGCTGATGAAAATCCTTGATTGGTATATAGTTAAGAAATTTCTCGGTACCTATATCTTTGCCATCGGGCTGATATTGGCCATCACGATCATGTTTGATGTCAATGAGAAACTCGATGCTTTTCTGAAGGCTCCGCTTAAGGCTACGGTGTTCGACTATTTTCTGAACTTCCTGCCATATTTCGCCAATCAGTTCAGTCCGCTGTTTACCTTTATAGCCGTCATTTTCTTCACTTCGAAACTGGCTGACAATTCCGAGATCATTGCGATGCTGTCGACGGGTATGAGTTACCGTCGTCTGCTGAGGCCTTACATGCTGAGCGCCGCGGTCATTGCGGCCGCCACATATGTGCTCAGCGCATACATCATTCCTCCGGCCAATATCAAACGTATAGATTTCCAGAACACATATGTAAAGAATAAGCGCGTCGACTACGGGCAGAACATCCAGTTGCAGGTGGCCGAGGGAGAAGTGGCTTATATGTCACGCTACGACAACATCCAGAAGACCGGCTATAAGTTCTCGCTCGACTCGTTCAAGGACAAGAAACTTGTGTCGCGACTGACGGCGCAGACCATCCGCTGGGACACACTCCACCACTGGACCGTGCGCGACTACATGATCCGCGATTTCGACGGTCCGCGCGAGAGCATCCGTCGCGGGACACGTCTTGATACAGTCATTGCCATGGAGCCCAGAGACTTCCTGATTTCGGCCAATGACTGCGAGACCATGACCACACCGGAACTGCGCGAGTATATAACCCGACAGAAGGACCGTGGCGTGGCCAACATAAAACGTTTTGAGATCGAGCATGAAAAGCGTTTCGCAATGACTGCCGCCGCTTTCATCCTCACCCTTATCGGCATGTCGCTGTCATCGAAAAAAGTGAAGGGTGGCATGGGTGTGAACATCGGCATAGGTCTTGTACTGTCGTTCTCATACATACTTTTCACCACGGTCACCTCTACGTTTGCCATCTCGGGCTATACGTCGCCTCTCGTGGCGATGTGGATTCCTAATTTCGTCTACACGATCATCGGAGTGGTGCTCTATCTGAAAGTGTCGCGCGGCTGATCTCTTTCTGTCGGGCCTAATTGACGTTTTTTATATGTTTTGTGTATCCTTTTGCTTGCATGGATGCGGGAAAATTGCTAAATTTGCAAGATAATACGTATAAAAGTAATCAATACCGACATGCGCAAAATCTATACACTTCTCGTCATGCTGGCTGTGGCTCTCTGCGCCTCGGCCCAGTTGCCTTCTGTCACCGTCAAGGATCTTGATGGCCGCGCGGTCGACACCGCCACTCTCTCAAACGACGGCAAACCCTTTGCCATCAGTTTCTTCGCCACCTGGTGCAAGCCTTGTCTGCGCGAACTCAAGGCCATCGCCGAGGTCTATCCCGAATGGCAGGATGAGACCGGCATGAAGATGTATATCGTGTCGATCGACACATCGCAGAATGCATCGAAGGTCAAACCTCTCGTCGATGCCGAAGGGTGGGAATATGAAACCCTTCTTGACTCAAACAGCGACTTCTTCCGCGCGCTCGGCATCCAGAGCGTGCCCCATATGCTGATTGTCGACGGAAGCGGCAATATTGTAGAAAGCCACTCAGGCTATACCGACGGTGCCGAAGATGAAGTGATTAAGAAAATCCGTTCGCTCACGAAAGAATAATGAGAACTTCGCGACTCTTCCCCGCACTAAGGAGTGTGATGGTCGCCGCGGCGTTTGCCTATGCGGCTTTCACTGCGTCTGCTTTCACCATCGGCAGTAATGACGGAGGTGTGGCGCTCCATGGCAGTGTGCAGTTCACCGGCCTGTTTCCCGAGGATGACGAGGCTATCGGAACCGAACACTCCGACCATCCCTTGCTCTTCAACTCCTATGCAGATCTCAACATGATCAGCCGATATGTTGATGCCGGCATCCGTCTGGAGTTCATGAAGTGGCCCCTCCCCGGCTTTGATCCCGACTTCAAGGGCTGGGGTGTGCCTCATGTCTATGTGAAGGGTCGCGTGAAAGGATTTGAACTTACCGGAGGTACTTTCTACGAGCAGTTCGGCTCCGGATTTATTCTCCGCACCTACGAGGAGCGTTCGCTCGGAATCGACAACTCCATTCTCGGCGGGCGTGTGAAATGGAACGGCGTCAGAGGTATCACCATCACTGCTCTCGGTGGGTTGCAACGCCGCTACTGGGACTGGAAAAAACAGTCGCAGGTCTATGGCGCCGACGCTCAGATTGAAATCTCAACCCTCGCTCCTTCGCTCGCAAAACGAGGCGTAAGTTGGACCGCCGGTGCAAGTTATGTTCTCAAGCATGAGAAAGAGCAGGATGTCGTGATCCCCGGCTCTGATATGCGTCTCAATCTCCCGACTTCGGTCTCGGCATTCGACGTCCGTTCCGAACTGCGTAAAGGCGCGTGGGGTGTTCTTGCCGAAGCAGCCTGGAAGGGTCAGGATCCATCTTTCGACAATAACTACACTTATGGTCGCGGATCGGCCTATATGCTATCGGCTACCTATTCCCGTTCGGGCATGAGCGCTCTGCTTCAGGCCAAACGCAGCGAGAATATGGCTTACCGCTCGCAGCGTATGGGTACCGGAACCGCCGCGTTCCTCAACAACATGCCGGCGTTCGCCTATCTGCACACCTACTCGCTCCCCGCCCTCTATCCCTATGCAACGCAGGCTGCTCCGGGCGAATGGGCCTTCCAGGGATCGTTTGCCTACACCTTCAAGCGCAAGACAGCGCTCGGCGGAAAGTATGGCACGAAGATCAAGATCAATGCTTCCTATATCCGTGGTCTCGACCGTCATCTCGACGCGCCGCTGATCGAGGGTTCGGATGTACTCTACGGTACAGACTGGGGTAAGACCTCTTTCTTCGGAATGGGACAGGAGTTCTATCACGACATCAATCTTCAGGTCGACAAGAAGTGGAGCCGCTCGGTGTCACAATTGTTCATGTATATGAACCAGACCTACAACAAGACTGTCGTCGAAGGAAAGGGAGGAATGATCCACGCCAACATCTTCGTGGTCGACACCAAATGGCGCATGTCGTCGAAACTGACCCTGCGCAACGAACTCCAGTATCTCCACACACGTCAGGATCAGAAAGACTGGGCTTATGGTCTGCTCGAACTCTCCATCGCTCCTTATCTGATGATCTCCGTGTCAGACATGTGGAACTGCGGAGATACCGGGACACATTATTATATGGGCGGTGTTGCCGGAACCTATCGTGCCAACCGTCTGATGCTCTCCTACGGCCGCACCCGCGCAGGCTTCGACTGCTCGGGAGGTGTGTGCCGCTACGTCCCCGCGTCGCGCGGACTCAACCTCACCTATGTCTACAATTTTTAATTTCTAATTTTGCAATTTTGGATTTGCTCTCTCCCCGATTATGACGCATAATTCAAGATTCAAGATTCAAAATTCCCAATTAAAAAACATGTTAAAGAAGTTTCTCGGCCTTTGTGCCATCCTTACTCTCGCAACCTCCTGTTCGGACATCTCTGAAAATGACCGTCTGATCGAGATGGACACCGTAAAACCTGTCCGTTCGATAGTCATCGAGGATTTCACCGGTCAGACCTGCGTAAACTGTCCCGACGCCCACACCGTGCTCGAAGCGCTCGTCGAGCAGTATGGCGAGGACTATGTCATTCCGGTCAGCATCCACGCCGGATCGTTCGGAATGGCAGCAGCAAATTCTAACTATGACAAGGGCAACATCTGGCTCATGCAGCCCGAAGGCAATCAGATTCAGGATGCTTACGGATCGATCAACAGTTGGCCGATCGGTGTCGTCAACGGTCGTGGCGGCTTCGCCAATCTCGACGCCTGGGCAAAGGCAACCCGCATCGAACTGCTCCGCGAATCCGAGGCCTCGGTCAGTGTCATTCCCGATTATGACCCTGCGACCGGAACCATAGAGATCGAGACCATCATCCATCCTTATGCCGACATCCAGGGTAAACTTAAGGTGTGGGTGATCGAGAGCGGTATCGTCGCCCGTCAGCGCAACACCGAAGGCTGGATCACCGACTATCGTCATGACAATGTCTGGCGCGCTTCGGCTTCGGCACTCGAAGGTGATGCTGTCAGTCTGGAGAACGGCAAGACTTTCACGATGAAACACACGATCGCCGTGCGTGATTCCGAGAAAGAACGCTGGAATACCGAAAACCTCTCGGTAGTTGCTATCCTCGGTAACTCTTCGGGTTATATCAATGCCCAGAGACGTGCCGTCCAGAGGGTCAACTGACAGATATCAGGTCGGTAAGCAGGGAGAAGATCCCTCTTACCGGCATTCACGTTCAACTAAATAAACAGAAAACCACATAATGCGTATGAAGAAACTTTACTCTCTCATGGCTATGGCAGTGCTTACTGTCATGGGCTCGCATGCCGCCGACCTGAAATTCTGGATCGGTGACACCGAAATCGAAAACGGCAAGACCATCACTTATTCTACGCTGACAAGCGATGATCTCGGAGGCCTCTATGAAATCAAGATGGCTCCCGAACTCTTCGTATCTTCCGATGAGGCCACAAGCGTCACCATCATCGCTGCATGCACATCGGGTCAGGATATCCAGATGTGTGCGGGTGGCCAGTGCTCGTCGGGCAAGACGGTCACCAAGACCGCTTCGGTCAACGCCAACGAGAAACTCCCCCTTATCTTCGACTGGATCGATTATGTAGAGGATCTTTCGGCTCCCGTCCCTGCCGTTACAACCAACTTCACTGCTACAGCAGGATCGGTGACACGTAAGTTCACCCTTGTCATGGATCCGGCCGCTTCATCGCTGAAACTCGTGGAGACCACAAACACTGTCACCTACGGACGCGAGGGACTTTCGTTCGACGTGGCTTCTCCCTCCACACTCTCTCTATATTCCATCACCGGTACACAGGTGCTTTCGCAGCGTGTCGACGGTCAGGGCACAGTAAACACCCACTCGCTTCGTCCCGGCGTCTACATCTATGCGCTCCGCGGTGCCCGCAATGTCACCGGTAAAATCCTCGTGAAATAATCTATCATTACACATTCTTTTCAAGATGAAAAAAACTTTAGTAACACTGTCGATCATGTTCGGCATGGCGCTTGCCGCGCAGGCCGGATTGATGACTGGCAGAAATCAGCTCATCAATCCGATGGCTGACCGCTCGCAGTTTCAGGCGGCTGTTCTGACCCCCGACGCCCGTCCTTCGAAAGCACCTGCCAAGGAAGAGAGCCAGGACGAGCAGTTTGTCACCTATTCTTTCGCAGGTGAACCTGCCACCGCCCTCGGTCTCAACGAGGTGAAGGCCGGCGATCTCGTCGCACAGATGATGCAGATGACTCCGGCTACCTCCTCTCTATATGCCGGCAACAAGATCACCAAATTCCAGTTCTACACCGGTATCCGCAACAACAGCAATCAGAATTTCGTTACCGAATACACTTTCTTCATCAGAGAGAATCTCACCGCCGAACCTGTCTATACACAGGCTTTCACTGCAGTGACAACTCCCTGGGAACTCCAGACCATCGTTCTCGACACTCCCTTCACAATCGAGCCTGCAAAGAATTATTATCTTGGTGTCTACGGTAAACTCGTGTCGACTTCCGACTTCACCATCGTCGTTGACGGTGTCGAGAATGTCGACGAGGGTGCCTTTATCGGCATGTTTACAGGCGGCAAGTGGAGTTATATGTCACTCCTTGGCTCAGGTTACGGCAGCAACTGTATCGCAGCCATCATTCAGGGCGAGAATCTTCCCCAGAACCTTGTGTCGGCCGACGACTATGATGTGATCCCCAGCGTGGTGATCAACACACCTTTCACCATCGAGACTCTCATCACCAACCGTGGCGCAAACCCTGTCAACAGCATCGAACTTACCTATAAGATCGGTGACAAAGAGGCTGTAGCGACCGAAATCACTTTCGCAGAGCCCCTCGTCAACAATTCGACACTGATCGTGAAGACTCCTGAAATCACCTATGATCAGGAAGCCATCAACGTTCCCTTCTCTGTTTCGATCACCAAGGTGAACGGTGTTGAGAACGATTCTCCCAATAAACTTATCAACGGTACGGTAAACGTGCTCGAGATGACTTTCTCCAAGAATGTGGTCGTTGAGGAGTTCACCGGTACATGGTGCGGATGGTGCCCCCGCGGTATCGTCGGTCTCGAAACCATGACTGAGGAGCATCCCGACGGTTCGTTCATTCCCGTTGCAGTTCATGTTGGATCAGACCCCATGAAGGCTAAGTCATGGAATGAGTTCCTTGAAGTTTATTGGGACGGCGGTGCTCCCGGCAGTGTGATCAACCGTTCTTTCAGCTCCGATCCCGCTTATCAGAATCTGGCGATGTATTACGACTATCTCCACTCTGTCCCCGCTCTCGCTGAAATCACCGGTATCACCGCACAGTGGCAGAACACCGAGAATAAGGTGATGGACGTAAAGGTCAAGAGCCGTTATGCTCTCGATTTCTCCGGAAATTGTCCTTACTCTCTCCAGTTCGCAGTGCTTGAGGATAGCGTAGGTCCCTACAATCAGACCAACAATTACGCCGGCGGTGGCTATGGTCCTATGGGTGGCTGGGAATCGAAGAAAGGTTCCGTCAAGACATACTACATGGATGTAGCCCGCTATCTCGAAGGTTTCCCCATGATTCAGGGTTCTGTACCCTCGACTATCGAAAAGGGCAAGGAATATGAGTATTCCTACACTCTCGACACATCCGGTGCCAACATCAAGAAGCGCGACGGCAAATATCTCGCTGTCGTGGTCTACATCATCGACCTCACCACCGGCCGTGTCGAGAATGTGCTCCGCATGCCCGGCTCCGAGATTGAACTTCCTTCGGGAATCAATGAAGTAGTCAGCGACGAAAACGCACCTGTCGAATATTACACTATTCAGGGTGTCAAGGTAGAGAATCCCTCAAACGGTCTCTATATCCGTCGTCAGGGCAACAAAGTTGATAAAATTGTATTATAAATAATTGACAGCCCGCCTCTGACCGCAAGGTCAGAGGGTATTAAGAAAACTCCGCAATCATAATTGACTGCGGAGTTTTTTAATGAAAGAATTTCCGGATTACGGTGAGTGATGAGTCTCAGATGGTGATTTCGCCGCAGAGATCCATACCGATGAGCGAGCGGACCTGCGGAGGGGTGAGACCGAGACCGAAGAGATACATGAGTTTTGTGATGGCCGCCTCAGATGTCATGTCTCGACCCGATACTACGCCGCAGCGGGTCAGAAGATCACCCGAGGCATAGCGGCGCGCGTGGACACCTCCGTTGACACATTGACTGACGTTGACAATCACCACGCCGCGTTCAACCGTACGCGAGATAGCATCCAGAAACCACTGTTCGGTCGGCGCGTTTCCCGCACCATAGGTACGCATGACTATTCCCTTTATTCCGGGAGTGTTGAGCAGATGTTCCATCGTGCTCTGGGTCATGCCGGGATTCAGATCGAGAAACATCATGTCGCGATCCATCTTTGTGTGGAGATGAAGCCGTTTGGTGTCGGTGGTGACACGCCGCAAGGAGGTTTCCTCGAAATGAATGCCGAGGCCGATGCGCGCCAGACGGGGATAATTGTTGCTTTTGAAGGCGTTGAAGTTGTCGGCACTCATCTTGGTCGAGCGGTTTCCGCGCCACAGGTAGTTTTCAAACAGAATGGCAACCTCCTGCACCATCGGACGACCGTTAGGCGCAGTGGCGGCCGCGATCTGCAGCGCCGTGATGAGGTTTTCCTCGCCGTCGGTGCGAACCTCTCCGATTGGGAGTTGTGAACCTGTGATGATGACAGGCTTGCTCAAGTCCTGGAGCATGAACGAGAGAGCCGACGCGGTATATGCCATCGTGTCGGTTCCGTGTAGCACCACAAATCCGTCATAGGCATGATAGTTGTCGGCTATTGCCGTGGCGATATCGGCCCACCCCTCGGGTCCCATGTCGGACGAGTCGATCGGAGTGAACTGGATATTGTCGATATCATACTCGAGCATCCTGATCTTGGGCACGTTGTCGATTAGGTGAGTGAAGTCGAACGGCTCAAGTGAGTGTGTATCGGGATTTTCGATCATCCCGATAGTACCTCCGGTGTAGATGATGAGTATTTTCGGTTTGCGGAGTCCTTCCATAACAACTGGCTTAACCGATTTTCGCGCCGGGAGTCGCCTGGGCGGCGGGACGGATGAGCGTCAGAGAACCGTCGGCGTTAACGGCCGAAAGAATCATGCCCTCCGAGACAATGCCTTTCAGTTTGCGAGGGGGAAGATTGGCGATGTAGCACACCTGAGTGCCCACCAGTTCCTCGGGTTTGTAGAATTTGGCGATGCCGGAGACAATCGTACGTCCTTCGGGAGTTCCGTCGTCGATGGTGAACTTAAGAAGTTTATCAGCCTTGGGCACCTTAATGCACTCCTTCACCGTGCCGACACGGAAATCGCAGAGTTCGAATGTCTCGAAGTCAACATCCTTTGCCTGGGGCTCGGGGTGCCATGCGGCAAGTTCATTGGCCTTCTTTGCGTCGAGCAGTTTCTGAACCTGCTGCTGAATGGTCTCATCCTCGATTTTCTCGAAAAGAAGTTCTGGTTTCTCGAGTTGTGTGCCGGCGGGAATGATGTCGAACTTTCCGAGTTCGTCCCACTTCATCGCATCGAGATGCAGCATCCCGGCGAGACGGGCGCTCATGAAAGGCATGAACGGTTCGAATGCCACGGCGAGATTGGCGCACAGGTTGATGGCAAGATTGAGTATGGTGGCCGTACGGGTCATGTCGGTCTTGGCTACAGCCCAGGGCTGGGTCTCCTGCAGATAGCGGTTGCCGATGCGGGCGATCTCCATGGCCTGTTTGAGGCCCTCGCGGAAGTGGAAGGTATCGAGAGCCTCGGTGAGCGCTTCGACGGCCTTACGCACCTCTTCCTCCATTACAGTGTCTGTGTCGGTGAGTTCGCCGGCGGCAGGTACTTTGCCATCGAAATATTTATGGGTCAGCACCAAGGCACGGTTGACGAAGTTGCCGAGTATTGCAACGAGTTCGTTATTGTTGCGGGCCTGGAAATCGGCCCATGTGAAGTCGTTGTCCTTCGTCTCGGGGGCATTGGCGGTAAGGACGTAGCGTAGCGTGTCCTGACGGCCGGGCAGTTCCTCGAGATATTCGTGGAGCCACACCGCCCAGTTGCGCGAAGTGGAGATCTTGTCCCCTTCGAGATTGAGGAATTCATTGGCGGGCACATTGTCGGGCAACTGGAAACCGTCGCCATAGGCCATGAGCATAGCGGGGAAGACGATGCAGTGGAAGACGATGTTGTCCTTTCCGATGAAATTGATTATGCGTGTTTCCGGATCTTTCCACCATTTTTCCCACGAGTCGGGGAGGAGTTCCTTGGTGTTGGAGATATAGCCGATCGGTGCGTCAAACCATACGTAGAGCACTTTTCCCTCGGCTCCTTCGACAGGAACAGGCACACCCCAGTCGAGGTCGCGGCTGACGGCGCGGGGCTGGAGGCCGCCGTCGATCCACGATTTGCACTGACCGTAGACGTTTGACTTCCATTCCTTATGTCCGTCAAGAATCCAGTGGCTCAGTTTACCTTCCCATTTATCAAGGGGAAGATACCAGTGGGTTGTCTCACGCATCGTGACGGGTGCTCCCGAGAGAGCCGACTTCGGGTTGATGAGGTCGGTGGCGTTGAGCGACGATCCACAGGCCTCACACTGGTCGCCATAGGCATGTTCGTTGCCGCATCGGGGGCATGTGCCGGTGACGTAGCGGTCTGCCAGAAACTGACCTGCTGTCTCGTCATAAGGCTGGAGCGAGGTCTTTACAGTAAATTCGTTTTTGTCGTAGAGATGACGGAAAAATTCTGATGCCGTCTCGTTGTGGATGTCGGAAGTCGTGCGCGAATAGATGTCGAAACTTACGCCCAGTTTTTCGAGCGAGTCCTTGATGATGGCGTGATAACGGTCGACTACCTGCTGGGGAGTTATGCCTTCCTTGCGGGCGCGAAGAGTGATGGGCACTCCGTGCTCGTCGCTGCCACCGATCATCACCACATCCTCTCCCTTGAGCCGGAGATAGCGTGCATAGATGTCGGCGGGAACGTAGACACCCGCGAGATGGCCGATGTGCACCGGGCCGTTGGCATAGGGCAGCGCAGTGGTGATAAGAGTGCGTTTGAATTTATTTTCCATTGTCAGTCAGTTTTTTTAATCAGTGGAGTGTGAGGATGAGCCATGTGGAAATCGACATATAGATGAGCATACCTATGATGTCGTTGGTGATCGAGATGAAGGGGCCGGTAGCAAGGGCCGGGTCGATTTTTAGTTTCTCGAGAGTGAGGGGAACGAATGTTCCGAACACCGAGGCGAACATCACGACGCAGAAGAGCGAGATGGAGACGGCGAGAGTCGTCACCTGATGACCCTGGCCGATCGTGATCCAGTTGTAGAGGAATACGAGCAGCGCGATGATACACCCGTTGATGAGACCGACTCCGAGTTCCTTGATCAGTTGACGTCCCGACTTCTTGATGTCGAGCGAACCGTTGGCGAGACCCTGAACGACAATAGCGCTCGACTGGGTGCCGACATTACCGCCCGTACCTCCGATCAGCGGGATGAAGAGGGCAAGCGCCGGATCGACCACGAAACCTCCCTCGAATTTTCCGAGGATAAAGGAGTTGCATAGCCCGCCCACCATTCCGATCAGCAGCCAGGGGAGACGTGCCTTTGTCTGGGCGAAGAGTTTGTCGTCGCTCTCCACGTCGCCCGAAAGACCTGATGCCAACTGGTAGTCGCGTTCCGAAAGGTCGCGCACCTTGTCCATCACGTCGTCGACGGTGATGCGGCCCAGCAGACGCCCGATCTGGTCGACCACAGGCATAGCCACGAGGTCATATTTCTCGAAATCGAGCGCTACATCCTCGATGGGAGTATCGACTTTGACTGATGCGGGATCGGTCTCCATCACATGCTTGATCTTGGAGACGTTTGGATGGGTGATCAGTTTTTTCAGCGGGAGCGTACCCTTGAGACGTTCCTCGTTGTCGACCACATAGACGTAGTAGACCTCGTCCATATCCTCAGCCTGCATACGCATCTCCTTGATCGTCTCGGGCATCGACCAGTTTTCGTTGACCACGATCATTTCGGTACCCATGAGACCGCCGGCCGTGTCTTCGTCATATTTCAGAAGGTCGATGATGTCGCCCGCCTGCTCAACGTCGTCGATATGCGAGAGGATTTTCTCGCGTTCGTCGGCATCCATTTCCTGGATGATATCGACGGCATCGTCGGTGTCGAGATGCTCGAGTTGCTTGGCGATATCCTCGGCATCCATTTTCGAGAGGAGTTTCTGACGGTCGTCCTCGTCGAGTTCCATGAGTACATCGGCCTGTGCTTCCTCCGAAAGGAGTTTGAAGAGATATTCCGCCTCGTCGACGTCGAGATCGTCGCAGAGTTCGGCTATATCGGCAGGGTGGAGTTCGGCGAGAGCCTTGCGGGCCTCGTCGTCATTACGCTCTTCGATTATGTGTCGGAGATGATCGATATATTCCGGTGTAAAATCCTTCATTCCGGTTAGATGGATTTGCGTGAAGCGTCGATGAGATTAGTGAGTTCGATGAATTGAGCCACGGTCAGTTGCTCTGGACGGAGAGCGAGAAGGGGAGTGTCAGGGAGAGGAGCGCCTGCAGGCAGCAGGCCTTTCACTGAATTGCGGATCGTCTTGCGCCGCTGCCCGAAAGTGGTCTTGACCACTGCCTTGAAGAGTGCTTCGTCACACCCGAGGCTGACGGTCGAATTGCGTCGCATTATGATCACTCCGCTTTTCACTTTCGGAGGGGGATTGAAAACGTTCTCGTCGACGGTGAATAGATACTCCACGTCATACCAGGCCTGCAGCAGCACGCTGAGGATTCCCCGTGCTTTCGTGGCAGGTGGAGCGGCAAGTCTTTCGGCCACTTCCCGCTGAAGCATCCCCGAGCAGACAGTACATTGATCCTTGTAGTCGAGGATATGGAAGAAGATCTGCGATGATATGTTATAGGGATAGTTTCCGATCACGCAGAATTTCTGACCGTCGGGATAGAGTGTGGCCAGATCGAGTTTGAGAAAATCATCCTCGATAAGTCGGCCTGTCAGCGCGGGGAAGTGGTCGGTGAGATAGCGGATGCTCTCCGTGTCAATCTCGATGGCGGTGACGTCGTGACCGTCAGCGATGAGATATTTGGTCAGAACTCCCATGCCCGGCCCGACCTCGAGAACCGGCAGACCCTTGTATGACTCTATGGTCGAGGCAATGCGGCGAGCCACCGACTCGTCAGTGAGAAAGTGCTGACCCAGGGCTTTCTTTGGCTTGACGGCACTTTCCGTCCTGTGATGTGATGGCTGCTTCATAGATGTCGGTGTGATATTTTGAAATTCTACATTACAAAAGTACAAAAAAAATTCCACGGAGGAGAGGGATAATGGAAAATTTGTGTATTTCGGCTAAAGTAAGTAATTTTGTGTTCCGATCAATTCACTACACATTAATATACAAATATCCACAAGAATAGAAAAACCGAATAATCAGATATGGCAAACTGGTTTGAGACAAAGGTGCGCTATGACAAGACCATGGAAAACGGGTCAGTCAAGAAAGTCACCGAATCATATATGGTGGACGCTCTTTCATTCACCGAGGCTGAGGCCCGTATCTCTGAAGAGATAGCCCACTTCACATCCGAATTTTCCATCTCGGCTGTCAAGCGCACGAAGATAGCCGAGATTTTCCGTCAGCACACCGGCGACAAGTGGTATCTTGTCAAAGTGGCTTTCATCACCCTCGACGAAAAGACCGCTGTAGAGAAAAAGTCGATATCGCAGATCCTCGTGTGTGCCGATTCCTTCAAGGAAGCCTATGACAATTTCATGGAAGGAATGAAGGGCACCCTGGCCGATTTTGAGATCAACACCATTCAGGAAACACTCATCATGGATGTCTATGATGCCGATCTTTCCGGCTCAGACACTCCTGCCGCAAACTGATGATCAAAGAGGAAATCCACAGGTTGCATGAGGCGCTTCCCGAGGGCGTAACCCTCGTGGCAGTCTCGAAATTCCATCCCCTCGAGGCACTCCGCGAGGCCTACGATGCCGGGCAGCGTGTGTTTGGCGAAAGCCGCGCTCAGGAACTGCAGGCCAAGGCTCCGCAGATGCCCCCGGATACAGAGTGGCATTTCATCGGCCACCTGCAGACCAATAAGGTGAGACCCGTTGTGGCACATGCCTCCCTGATTCATTCCGTCGACTCCGAGCACCTCCTCCGGGCCATAGCAGCCGAGGCACGTCGCGTAGGAAAACGTGTCGACGTTCTTCTGCAGGTCCATGTGGCACTCGAGGAGACAAAATTCGGCTTCCTCCCCGAAGAACTCAAGAGTCTACTCGAGTCAGGCATCCTGACCGAACTCGAGGATGCCGTGAGAGTGAGAGGTGTCATGGGTATGGCGTCGAATGTCGACGACCCCGATAGGATCCGCGATGATTTCCGGCGCATCCGCGAGTGTCTCCCGGCGGGTTGCGACACAGTCAGCATGGGAATGAGCGACGACTGGCCGATCGCGGTCGAGGAGGGCGCTACAATGGTGAGAATCGGATCGAGCATCTTCGGCGCAAGAGAGTATTAGGCTTTCGGACTCCATTGTTGACCGATAGAAAGATATGAGGAAAATTGCCATAGCATCCGGCACCCGTGCCGACTGGGGGCTGCTGAGCGGCCCGGCCCGGGCACTACAGGAGCGCGATGACTGCGAAGTCTTCGTGCTCGCCACCAACATGCATCTTTCCCGATGCTACGGTCACACCATCGACGAGATACGCGCTGACGGGATCAGGAATATCATTGAGGTGCCGATGGCAACTGATGGCGACACCCCTCTCGACGCTATCATGGCGATGGCGGAGTGTCAGATAGCGATGGGAGAATGTCTCACACTTCTGCGCCCCGACCTTATCGTCATTCTCGGCGACCGCTTCGAAATGCTCGCCACTGCCACTGCGGCACTTATGCTCAGAATACCGATAGTCCATATCGCCGGGGGTGAGCTGTCCGAAGGTGCGTTAGCCGACTCCATCCG
>CAMWGM010000008.1 GCA_947173755.1 uncultured Muribaculaceae bacterium | reverse complement strand
TTTCAAGCCCGCGCTTCTCGGAGCGTTGCGTCACTATTCGCTTGAAAAATTTAAGAATGATCTCGTCGCCGGTATCGTCGTCGGTATCGTAGCCCTTCCACTCGCCATCGCATTCGGCATCGCCTCAGGTGTCAGCCCCACCATCGGTCTGATCACAGCCATTATCGGAGGATTCATCGTCTCGGCCTGCGGAGGTTGCTCCGTTCAGATCGGCGGCCCGACAGGCGCATTCATCGTCATCGTCTACAACATCATCCAGACCTACGGACTCGAAGGACTCGCCATCGCAACACTTATGGCCGGTATGATCCTCGTCGCCCTCGGACTTTTCAAACTCGGCACAGTCATCAAGTTTATCCCCTATCCTATCGTTGTGGGTTTTACAGCCGGTATCGCACTGACCATCTTCTCGACCCAGATCAACGACTTTTTCGGTCTGGGATTGCGCAACGTGCCCAGCGAATTCATTCCCAAATGGGGACTTTATTTCTCCAATTTCGCTAACATCGACTGGGTTACACTCGGAGTAGGTCTCGTATCCCTCGCAATCATCATAATCACACCCAAGATTTCACGCCGTCTTCCCGGCGCACTTCTTGCCATCATCATCGTCACGGCAGCCGTCGCCCTGATTCCCGGCATCGATGTCGAAACCATCGGTGACCGCTTCGGATCTCTCCCGACCGATATTCCACAGCCCCGTGGATTCGAACTCACGATGAACACCATTAACCAACTCCTGCCTTCAGCCTTCACAATCGCTATCCTCGGCGCTATCGAGAGTCTTCTTTCGGCCACAGTCGCCGACGGTGTCACAGGCAGCCGTACCAATTCAAACACCGAACTTATCGGTCAGGGATTGGCCAACATCGTAGTCCCCTTCTTCGGAGGAATTCCCGTGACAGGTGCTATCGCGCGTACGATGACAAACATTACCAACGGTGGACGTACGCCGGTGGCAGGAATCATCCACGCAGTGGTGCTCTTCCTTATCTTCCTCTTCCTGATGCCCCTCATCAATCTCGTGCCCATGACATGTCTGGCTGCCGTCCTCATCATGGTGAGTTACAACATGAGTGGCTGGCGCACGATCAGAGGCATATTCTCTAATCCGAAGAGTGATATTTCGGTCCTCGCCGTCACTTTCCTCCTCACTGTCATCTTCGACCTTACCATCGCTATCGAGATGGGTCTGCTCCTTGCTGTCATACTCTTCCTCCGCCGCGTCATGGAGAACACAGCCATCAGGGTCTATTCTGAGAAACTTGATGTCGACGAAGGTACGGATACGCCCAATCATGAAGTGCTCGACGTTGCTCCCGGGGTTGAGGTCTACGAGATCGACGGTCCATTCTTCTTCGGTATCGCTACCAAATTTGACGAAATGATGCGATCGACGCTCGGCCGAAAACCTATTGTCCGCATCATCCGCATGCGCAAGGTGCCCTTTATCGACTCAACCGCCATCCACAATCTCGAGATCCTCATCCGCTCGTCACGCGAAGACGGAATCCATGTGGTGCTCTCAGGTGTAAAAGAAAATGTACGTGCCTCCCTTGACCACGCCCACATTGACCGCCTCCTCCCCGCCGACCATATCTGCGACCATATCACGGGCGCGGTCGCAATGGCTAACAAGATAGCAACTTCGGCAAGCAAGCCTCAGTAATTACTCATTCCTGAGTCTATGTGGGTCATACTTGCCGTGGTCTCAGCCCTTTGCCTGGGCTTCTATGACGTGATGAAGAAACTGTCGCTCGACTCCAACAATGTTCTGGGCGTTCTTTTTCTCAACACGTTCTTCAGCGCGCTGCTCATGCTCCCCATAATTATCAGCGGAATCGCCGTCGGTAATTGCGGACTTGGCAATACGCTTGCCGGTCATGGCGCCATACTCCTCAAATCCTTCATTGTGCTTGGATCATGGGGGCTTGGATATGCTTCCATCAAACATCTCCCACTGACTATTGCCGGGCCGGTCAACGCCTCGCGGCCGGTGCTGGTCCTCATCGGAGCACTCCTGGTTTTCGGCGAGCGACTCAACGGATGGCAATGGGTAGGCGTCCTTCTCGGCTTGTCCTCGTTGTTTTTTATCAGCCGGCTCGGGGGAAAAGAAGGTATCTCCCTGAGCCACAGCCGCTGGCTCTGGATGGCCATCGGCGCAACCGCTCTTGGCGCGGTGAGCGCCCTCTATGACAAATATCTTCTCGGCCGATTCGAGCCTCTCGAAGTCCAGGCATGGTATTCCCTATATCAACTGGTCATCATGGGGCTTGCACTCTGGCTTATAATGCGCGCCACCCCCTCTCACACTCCACTCAGGTGGCGCTGGACCATTCCGCTCATCTCGGTGTTCCTTACAGTGGCAGATCTTGCATATTTTTACAGCCTGTCCATCGAGGATTCCATGATCGCGATTGTGTCGATGATCCGTCGTGGAAGTGTCATCGTTTCATTCTTTTATGGTGTGATCGCGCTCCACGAGAAAAATGTTCGCGCCAAACTGATCGACCTGTGCGTTCTTCTGGTCGGACTCATCTTTCTTGTCGTCGGAAGCCTTGATTAAACCTCCGAAAAGTTAAAACTTCACACTCTATCCGACATTTGGAGCAAAAAAACTCACATCATTACAAAAGTATTTGATTTTTTGATTAATTTTGTAATCAAATTGCAAGGCACTTGAACCGCAGAGTTCCCCACCCCTTTAAATCTTACCGACTCATCAGTATTCATCCAAACACTTACTTATATATCCAACAATCCTATGTCACGTCAGCATCTTGATCATCTTGACCTCAAAATCCTTGAGATGTTGAGTTCTAATGCTCGCAAACCTTTCCTCGAAATCGCTCGCGAGACGGGCGTTTCAGGAGCCGCTATCCATCAGCGCATTCAGAAACTCACTGCCTCGGGCATCATCAAAGGTTTTGAGACAATTCTCGATCCCTCGACAATGGGTTTCGAGACCTGTGCCTACATCGGCTTCATCCTCAACGACCCCACGAAATACGATGAGGTCATCCAGCGCCTTCAGGAGATCCCCGAAGTGGTCGAGTGCCATTTTACCACCGGCACCTACGATATCTTCGCCAAGATCTACGCTACCAACAACGCACACCTTCTTGATGTGATCCACAATCGTCTCAGCCTCGACACCGGTCGCACCGAGACACTCATATCGTTCAAGGAGGTCTTCAAGCGCACCATGCCTATCCTCCCTCAGGACTAACTGCAACTTCCCGATGCCCATTCGACCGCTCACCGCTCTCTATCATACCTTCGGCTGCAAACTCAACTTTGCCGAGACATCCACAATTGCCGCAAGGCTTGAGGATGAACTCGGCATTGTGCGTGCAGCCGAGGGCGATGAGCCCGACTATGTGGTCATCAATTCCTGCTCGGTCACCGAAGTGGCCGATAAGAAATGCCGACAGGCAATCCGTGGATTTGCCCGCCGCTTCCCCGACGCACGCATCATCGTGACCGGCTGCTACGCCCAGTTGAAGCCTGACGAAATCAGCGCTCTTCCGGGAGTAGCCATCGTGGCCGGAGCCGACCGAAAGGCTGACCTCCCTCGGTATATCCGCGATTTGCAGGAAGGTCATCTTCCCCACTCGGTCTCATTTCATACTCCCACCAAGGATATCCGTGTCTTCACTCCCTCATGTTCCAGGGGTGACCGCACCCGATATTTCCTCAAGGTGCAGGATGGCTGTGACTACTTCTGCACTTACTGCACTATCCCCATGGCACGGGGTCGCTCACGTTCGGCACTGATCGATCAGTGTGTCGAGCAGGCTCGTGCCGTTGCGGCAGAAGGCGGAAAAGAGATTGTTCTGACCGGTGTCAACGTCGGCGATTTCGGCAAAGGCTCCCCCGAGACTTTCCTCGATCTGTGTCGCCGCCTTGACGAGATCGAAGGCATCGAACGCTACCGTATCTCCAGCATCGAGCCCAACCTTCTCACCGATGAAATCATCTCTTTCGTCGCCAGTTCGCGCGCGTTCATGCCTCACTTCCACATCCCGCTGCAGAGCGGTAGCGATGAGGTGCTACGACTGATGCGTCGACGTTACGATACATCCCTCTTCGCTTCAAAGGTTTCAACTATCCGTCGGCTTCTTCCTGATGCTTTCATTGGTGTCGATCTTATTGTCGGAGCACGCGGAGAGACAGAAGAGTGCTTCGAAGAATCCCGCAATTTTGTAGAAAATCTCGACATCTCGCGTCTCCATGTCTTCACCTACTCCGAGCGTCCAGCGACCAAAGCACTCGAAATCGACCATCAGGTAAGTCAGGAGGAGAAACACCGCCGCACACGCATCATGATCGAACTTTCCGACCGTAAACTTTCCGACTTCACGGCTCGTTTCAGTGATTCGGTCCGTCCGGTTCTCATAGAGCATCTCCGTTCCGACGGATCGTCAGAAGGCCTAACGGATAATTATCTGCGTGTCCGTCTCGAACAGTCACGTCCTGATCTTGCCAACACCATCCGCCCGGTCCTCATCGGCAGTCCCATAGATGTCGAACTTTCCAACGCTTCTCTCCAAGAGTGAAACCAGTAGCCGTCATAATACTCAATTGGAACGGAGCCTCACTTCTGCGCCGGTATCTGCCTTCCGTTCTCTCCAATACCCCGTCGGAGATAGCCGATGTTATTGTTGCCGATAACGGTTCGACAGACGACTCGCTACAAGTGCTCGCCGACAGTTTCCCGACTGTCGAGGTGATGGCATTTCCTGAAAATCTGGGGTTTGCCGGAGGATATAACGAAGCCATTTCTCGTCTATCCGCCCGCTATGAATATGTGGTGCTTCTCAATTCCGATGTCCGGGTCACCGACGACTGGCTAACCCCTCTTCTCGACTTCATGAAAGAGCATCCCGACGTCGTGGCAGTGCAGCCCAAGATTCTTTCGGATAACGAGCCGGAGAAGTTTGAGTATGCCGGAGCCTCCGGTGGTTTTCTCGACCGTCACGGCTACCCATATTGTCGCGGACGTATCTTCGACACCGTTGAAGATGACCATGGACAGTATGATTCTCCAATCGAGATACACTGGGCATCGGGGGCGGCACTGATGGTCAGGACCCGCGAATATCTCGACGCGGGTGGTCTGGACTCCGATTTTTTCGCTCACATGGAAGAAATCGACCTCTGTTGGCGTCTGCGTCTCCGCGGTGGCCATATCTGGGCCGTACCATCCTCGCGCGTTTATCATCTCGGTGGAGGAAGTCTTCCGGTCGGAGATCCCCGCAAGACCTATCTCAACTTCAGGAACTCCCTTCTGATGCTCCATAAGAATCTCCCTCGCTCTGTGAGACGCGGTCTGCTCTTCCGCAGACGTCTGCTCGACACGGTTGCGTGGTTCAGATTTCTGATAGGTGGACAGAAGGCTGATGCCGCAGCAATTCTCAAAGCCCATCGGGATTTTCGCAGAATGAGGCGTGACAATCCGTCGCCACCCGTGCAAAATCTCCTCGATGTTCCCGTCAATATCCTCTTTGACTACTATCTGCGGGCCCGTCACACGTTTGCTGGTCTGAAAAACTGAATTTTTTCCCAAAAAATGACAAAAGGTCAATCTGATAAGCAACCCAGCATCGCAGTGTTCCGCTCACTGCGTGAGATTACGTTCATCAATTTCCCCACGCGCCTCGAGTCGATGGTGCTATGTGTCTGCACACGCGGCCACATCTCTGCAATCGTCGATGTCGAACCGCGTCAGATGTCTCCCTCCCAGGTGATGGTGCTCCGGCCGGGACACCGTATTGCCAAATGCTTCGAAAGTCAGGACTTCGAAGGATTCTTCATTGTTGTCACCGAATCCAAACTCAACGAAGTTCTGCCGTCTCTCCATTATCTCGTCCCCTACAGTCTCCACTACACTGAGAACCCCATCATCGACATTACCGACGACGAACTCGACACGCTCCGCATCGGCTACCGTGTGCTCAACCGTCATCTGCGCCGCTACTCCGATCGTCCCTACAGCGCCATGTCGCTGGCCGCATGCTGCGAACTTCTCTTCTACGACGTGCTCGGCATATATGCCTCACGTATTAATAAAGGTGGTCGCAAAACACGTCGTGAGGAACTGCTCACCGATTTTATATCGATCCTCGAAAACAATTTCCGCAAGGAGCGCACGGTCAACTTCTATGCCGACAAACTCTTCGTCACCCCCAAACATCTTTCAGCGGTCCTGAAGGAGGTCAGTGGGAAAACCACCGGCGAATGGATCGACTCGCGTGTCATACTCGAAGCCAAACTTATGCTCCGTTCTTCGGGAATCAACATCCAGGAGATAAGCGCTCAACTTAATTTCGCCAATCAGTCATTCTTTGGCAAATATTTCAAACATCTCACCGGAATGTCACCCCGGCAATATCGTGCATCGCTCGTCGAGATTTAATTTTTTTCTCCCCTCATGTCACTCCGTTCTCTCCTCCTCGGTTTTCTGCTGACACTCTGTTTTATCCCGTTGCGGGCGGAAACATATCTCGAACTCGCCGGGCGTGCCGACAAAGCCATGGCCGAAGGTCGCTGGGCCGAAGCCGAAAAGGATCTTATGTCTGCCCTTAAGTCTGAGCCTGCCAATCCGACCAATGTCATGCTGATATCCAATCTCGGCATGGCACAGTTCTATCAGGGTCGCGACGAAGAGGCCCTTTCCAACCTCACTGATGCTGTCAATATGACTCCCCACTCCATCAGCATCAGGGAAAATCGAGCCCGGGTGCTGACCGCTATGGGTCGTTTCCAGGAAGCAGATTCCGACTATCTCGCGCTTATCGAGCGCGACTCCACATTGATCGAACCCCGGTTCTATCATGCTATGCTCGCCCTCAGAATGGGCAAACCTGAAGAGGCCGAATCAGAAATCGTGCGTCTTGAGAAGATGGCTCCGGATAGGGACGAAACACGCATCGCCCGCGCCACAATCCTTGTCACACGCGGAGAATATGCAGCCGCCATTCCGCTCTATACCCGCATAATCGCCTCGCGTCCCGAGGCCGAATACTACGGTCAGCGTGCATTCTGCCGCATCATGACACAGGATTTGCACGGTGCATCCGAAGATATCGGTGAAGCAATGATACTCGACCCTACCGATCCCGATCTTTATCTCTACCGCGCCGTTCTCAGGAAAATGCAATATCGCCCGAAAGAGGCTGACGAGGATGCACGACGTGCCATTGAGCACGGCATCGACCCCAAACGTGTCGAACCGCTCCTGAACAAGAAATGACCGGCAGTTGTTGAAAAGTGAAACATCCTCTTTATGAAAGGCATCGTAATCAAGAACACCGGAAGCAGTTATCTCGTCCGCACCCCCGACGGTGCCGTCACCGACTGCAAGGTTAAAGGTCATTTCCGTCTGAAGGATATACGAACCACCAATCCGGTGGCTGTCGGCGACGAAGTCACCATCCTTTCCGATCCGGGTACTGAAAAAGCATATATAACAGACATCACCCCGAGGCGCAATTATATCATCCGCCGATCGAGCAACCTATCCAAGCAGGCTCACATCCTTGCGGCTAACCTTGACAGTGTGTGCCTGATCATCACCCTCTTTCATCCCACCACCTCCACCACTTTCATCGACCGTTTCCTTGCCACAGCCGAGGCTTACAGAGTGCCCGCTGTGCTGGTCATCAACAAAACAGATCTCCTCGTCGACGATCCCGAGGCATTGGAATATCTCGAGGGTATCACACATCTCTATCGCACGATCGGCTATACCGTCATCCACGTCTCCGGAAAAACTCACGACGGTCTCGACGGTCTCCGCTCAGTTCTAAATGGCAAGACGACTCTTTTCTCGGGAAATTCAGGTGTCGGAAAGTCAACCCTGATCAATGCTCTCATTCCCGGCGCCAACCTTGCCACCGCAGCCATATCAGATATCCACGACACCGGAATGCACACCACGACTTTCTCCGAGATGTTTGAGATTCCCGATATGCCCGAGCCATCTTACATCATCGATACTCCCGGAGTCAAAGGCTTCGGCACCATAGAATTCGACCGTCATGAAGTCGGTCACTTCTTCCCTGAAATTTTCCGGTATTCCGCCGACTGCCGGTTTGGCGACTGCACACACACCAACGAACCGGGATGTGCTGTCCGTCAGGCTGTCGCCGATCATCTCATTTCCGAAAGCCGTTTTGCCTCCTATCTTTCAATTCTTTCCGACTCCGAGGACGATAAATATAGGAAAGGATATTGACAAAAGATCATTATCGCACCATTTGCTCGGAAATAATTGCTAATTTTGCATCAGTTTCATCAATTCGATCGTTTGTATGAAAAAATTCACCAAAATAGTCGCTACCGTCTCCGACAAGAGATGTGATGTGGATTTTATTAAGGCTCTCTCCGAAGCCGGCGTCAACGTTGTGCGCATGAATTCCGCCCATCTCGATCTCGAGGGATTTACACGAATCGTCAATAATGTCCGTGAGGCCGATCCTTCTCTAGCAATAATTATGGATACCAAGGGCCCGGAGATCCGCACTACCGTGACCGTCGGCGACACCCCCATTGAATATCAGCCCGGAACTGAAGTCAGTGTCTGCGGCGATCCTGAGGGCATCACTTCTTCCGATAAGATCTGTCTGAACTATTCCCGCATCGCGGAGTGTCTTCATCCCGGCGACCGGATGCTTATCGACGACGGTGAACTGGCTTTCGAGATTTTATCCGTCAATGGCGACAAGGTCACAGCGCGTGCCGAAAATTACGGTCGGCTCGGTTCACGAAAAAGTGTGAATCTCCCCGGTGTCAAGGTCGATCTTCCGGCCGTCACCGAGCGCGATAAGCGAAACATCGGTTATGCGGTTGATCTTGGTGTCGATTTTATTGCCCACTCGTTCGTCCGTTCAGCAGCGGATGTCTGTCAGGTAAAAGAGATTCTCTCGTCATTAGGCTCTGACGCTCAGGTCATTTCGAAGATCGAAAATCAGGAAGGTATCGATAACTTCGATGAGATTCTCGCTGCTTCCTATGGCATTATGGTTGCCCGTGGTGATCTCGGCATCGAAGTTGCCGCCGAGCGTATCCCCGGTATGCAGTCAATGATGATCGACAAGTGCATCAAGGCTCACAAGCCTGTGATTGTCGCAACACAGATGCTACACACGATGATCGAGCATCCGCGTCCCACACGCGCCGAGATCTCCGACGTCGCCAACGCTGTCTACCAGCGTGCCGATGCGATGATGCTTTCAGGTGAGACCGCCTACGGAAAATATCCACTGGAAGCCGTCAGGACCATGACGAACGTTGCGCGTGAAGTCGAGTCTTCACTCAGGACCAAGATGTACGTGCCCCCGTTGGTTGATGCAAACACTACAACGTTCCTGTCCCGCGAGGCTGTGAAATCCGAACATATCGTCGGCACGAAGGCCATCTTTACCGACTCGTTCCGTGGTTTGACCGCCCGGCTCATCTCGTCCTTCCGTGGCAACAACCCGACTTTTGCCATCTGCCATAATCTCGAGGTTTCGCGCCTTCTGGCACTCAGTTACGGTATCACCGCTTATTACGACCGGTCTACGCACATGTCGGATATGCCGGGCTCCTATCCACGGTACTCCATCAGCGCACTCCGCGAGATTGTCGCTCAGGGCTACCTGTCACCCGACGATCGTGTGGCCTACCTCACCGGTACCGCCAAAGGTGTCCGTGCTCTTGAGATTCTTACACCCGAAGAACTTTTCGCCGCCGAAAAATAACAGTCGGGACGGATAAAAGATTAGCGTCGGGCCGCAGTGATATTCACCTTCGGCCCGACGCTTTTAGATAATGAAAGAAGATCAATAAGTGTGCGACTCTTTTTCGAGTTCCTGTTCGCTCAAAGGAGTCGAGTTCATTTTAGCCCAGACATACCAGATGTAGGCGAGTACGAACGGGATGACGAGCGAAACCCATGCCATCACCTTGAGTGTGAAGAGCGACGACGATGAGTTGGCGATTGTCAGCGAAGATGCAGCGTCGATCTGCGACGGGAGATAGGCCGTGCCATTATAACCGGCTATGCCGAAAAGGCATATCACAACCACTACGGTTCCGATACCGCCCCACCAGATGCCGCAGCGCCAGCCGCGATAGAATGCAGTCTTGAAAATGGCGAAAAGCACCATCACAACTCCGATAAGGAAAAGCACTCCGAACCACCACATATCAACAAGATTGTGGAAATAGATATTGCTCACCTGCTCAATCTTGCCGTCAACCATTCGGTAGCCGTCGGCCATCATGATAATGACGACATAGGCCACAAAGAAGAGGGCGAACACCAGACCGTTCATCAAGGTGCGACGATGCATGCGAGTACTCAGTTCCGGATCGTCAATATTATTGATGAAATAGAGACAAGCCAGCGTGCGTGCGAGGAAGAAAACGGCAAGTCCGAGGATCATATTGAAGGGATTGGCAATGGCCTCGAGTCCGTGTGAGGGTGCCCAGTTGGAGATGACCGGCGCGGCATGATCGAGAATATTCGTCTTCACGACCGTAAATTGTCCGCCGATGAAGAAGCAACTGACAGCAACTCCGAGCAGCACACATCCGACAAATCCGTTGAGCATAAGGAATGCGTCATAGGTGCCGGTGCCGTAGATATTCCCGCGTTTGCGACGGAATTCGTAACTGACGGCCTGAAGCACGAAACTGAGCAGGATCAGCATCCACAGCCAGTATGCACCGCCGAAACTTGTGCTGTAGAAAAGGGGGAAAGCGGCGAAAAACGCTCCTCCGAACACCACCAGTGTAGTGTAAGTGAACTCCCATTTACGTCCGAGCGAGTTAACCATCAGTTGACGCTGCTGCTCGTCGACACCGCAACGGATCATCGACTGACCTCCCTGAACGAAGAGCAGAAATACCAGCAATGCGCCGAGCACCGAAATCAAAAGCCACCAGTAGGCCTGTAAGAATGCAAGAGTATCCATAATTTTCTATTGAAGGAGGTTAGACGGTTTGTTCGATATTTTTCTTTGAGGCCGAACTGATATATCGGAGCATGATTGAGATTTCGGCGATAAGAAGACAGGTGAAGAGAATGGCGAAAATCCAGAATGTGAGTTCCACCGATCCCGACTGAATGCCCGAGATTGCGGCGGTAGTCGGCATCAGATTTTGGATCACCCAGGGCTGACGGCCCACTTCGGCCACGATCCATCCTGCCTGCGAGCATACCCAGACAATAACCACCGACAGCATACCGATCCAGCATACGATCTTGTTTGAAAGAAGTTGCCTGCGGCGGAACGACCACCATGTCATCACTGCGAAAAGCAACAGCAGGAAACCTCCGGCCATGACCATTATGCGGAACGCATAGAACGACATCCCGACCGGAGGGATCGCCGCTTCGGGCGAAGGAAGATAACCGTATCCGAAGTTTGCGAAATTGGCTTTCACCTCTGCAGCTGCCGTTGCCATCGCTGCCTCGTCGTTTGCCTTTGCTGCAGCATTGTAGTCGGCGAGTGCTTTCTGAGCCTTCAGCCCCATGGCGATTTTATCGGCATAACTTTCCGTGAACACGGTGTCGCCGTCGGTAGTGATCTCGCGACCGTCGATAAGGTCATATATACCCGGTACGAAACGATCCGGTTTGCCGTAGATCAGATAAGAAAGTCCGTGAGGAATATCCACGCTGAATGCGAGGCCATCCTCATCCACAGGCCCGTCAGGACGAAGCACTCCCACACCGACGAGATCCTGACCAACCGAACCGCGGTAGAGACCCTCCATCGCGGCAAGTTTCATAGGCTGGACACGGGCCACCTCTACGGCTGAGCCGTGGCCGGTGAACAGAGTGAGAAGGATACCTGCAAGTCCGACAATCGAACCGACTTTTACCGACTCGACAGCTGCGCCTTCATTACGTTTCTTGAGCAGGAGCCAACTGCTGACACCGATGACGAAAACACCGGCAAGCGTCCATGCACTGAATACGGTGTGGAAAAACTTGTTGATCGCTACAGGGCTGAGAGCCACAGCCCAGAAATCGGTCATCACGTTTCGCATCTCGGCAGGATTGAACTCCATGCCAACCGGCGACTGCATCCACGCATTGGCTACGAGAATCCAGAGAGCCGAAAGGGTGACACCGAGCACAGTCAGCCAGGTGGATGCAAGATGGAATCCACGGCTCACTTTGTTCCATCCGAAGAACATCACTGCCACGAATGTCGCCTCCATAAAGAATGCGAAAAGACCCTCGATGGCGAGAGGAGCACCGAAAATGTCGCCTACAAACCATGAGTAATTCGACCAGTTCGTTCCGAACTCAAACTCGAGAATCAGTCCCGTGGCCACGCCGCAGGCGAAGTTTATGCCGAAGAGCGTCATCCAGAATTTTGTGATTCCTTTCCAGGCGGTGTCGCCGGTGCGGTAGTAGATGGTCTCCATGATGGCGACGATCAGCGAAAGTCCGATGGTCAGCGGCACGAAGAGCCAATGATACATCGCGGTTAGGGCAAACTGTGCCCTCGACCAGTCAACGAGATGCAATAAGTCGTTCATGTCTCTTTAGAAATAAAAGGTATAATGAAAGTTGTAAGTAGATTTATCTTCGGTCTATCATCGACTCTCTTACCGCTGCCGCCCTTTCGGCATCCGAGGAATAATTCTCCTCGAGAACGTTCGGAAAGAAGAACAGACGCAACACGACAAACATCACCACGAGTTTCACTATGATCACCACCCAGAGAGTACGTCCGATGGTCATCGAGCGGAATCCGTCGTAATAAAGCCGATAGATCTTGTTGAAAAAATTCATATCGCAAAGATAAAACTTTTTTTCTCCAATCGCAAATTTTGCTTCCTGCCGAACATCATATAGCAATAAAATACATTTGACGACAAATTTAACGGATCTAAACATTTCTAGATTTGTGAGAATTCAGTTTTTTCGGTACCTTTGTGAGTAATATGCAAAACGAAAAGAACATTATTTCCCAACGGCCACTCATACTCGTGGCTAACGATGACGGGGTTGAGGCCCGAGGCATCCGGCATCTTGCCACACTTGCATCGCGCTATGGCGACGTAATCATTGCCGCTCCTCTATCACCCCAGTCAGGAATGTCGTCGGCACTCACTGTTGGCGAACCGCTTTACATCAATAAATATCCTGATCTTTCGGAAAACGTGAAGGTCTACAGCGTCAGCGGCACTCCCGTCGATTGCGTGAAACTGGCTATGCACGCCATCGTCCCAAGCCGTCCCGACCTCATTTTATCCGGCATCAACCACGGCTCAAACGCAGCCGTCAACAATATCTATTCTGGCACAATGGGCGCCGCGATGGAGGGATGCCTCATCGGTATTCCGTCAGTCGGATTCTCATTGCTTAGCCATGATCCCGAGGCTCGCCTTGACCAGTGCGATCCGATAATATGCCACATCATCGATTCGGTTCTCACGAAAGGACTTCCCGAAGGTCTCTGTCTCAATGTCAATTTCCCTAAAGAGGTTATTCCTGCGGGAGTCAAGGTTGTCCGGGCGGCCAAAGGCTATTGGACAGAAGAATACGCCGACTTCGTGACACCCTACGGAAGAACCTCCTACTGGCTCACCGGCCGTTTTCACAACGAGGAACCTGACTGTCCCGAGACAGACGAATACTGGCTCGCCCGCGGCTATGCGTCAGTTGTTCCGATCCGCCCGGACCAGACGGCAACCGATAGTATCGATACCATAAAAGAGGTGCTGGGATCGTGATAAGATTGTTGCGCTTCATCTTTTGCGTCCTCTTGCTGTCCGGCGCACTCTTCGCTTCTGCGTTTCCGCTGAATGTGAAAGGTGTCGACACGCTCAACACTACAATCGTCATCCGGGATCTTCGGCTGGGAACTGATCTTGTAAACGTCAACTCCGACCGTCCGCTCATACCCGCTTCGATCACCAAAGCCGTCACAACAGCGTCCTTACTCAACATCGCGTCTCCCGACGAATGTTTCGTGACGCCGGTAGTCGCCTTGGGGACGGTCAAAGATTCCGTGCTGACCGGCGACATCGTTGTCAAGGCATCCGGCGATCCAACCATAGAGTCGCGTTTCTTCCCTGAGACAGCCGGTTTTGCCGACAGCATCGCTCACGCTTTGTCGGTGCTCGGTGTGAAACGCGTCAAAGGCAGGATTGTGATCGATGAGTCTGATTTTCCCGATGCCACCACTCCCCCTGGATGGATGGAAGAAGACCTTGTATATCCCTACGGAACTCGTCTTCACGGTGCCAATTTTCGCGACAACCGTTTCGTGCTGTCGCTCCCTTCCGGTGGCTCCTCTCCCAAGGTTCCGGATATCAAGGTGAAATACTCTCCTCGCAAAGGTCGCGGTGTCAAAATATCCCGTAAGGACGGATCCGAGGTTTTCGATGTCAGTGGATCTCGTCGCGCCACTTCTGAGAGTGTGGCGATGCCCTATCCCGCCAAAGCCATGCGTCAGGAAATAACGGACCGTCTTGCTTCTTACGGCATAAGTGTCGAGGGTAACGATGTCAAAAATTCCGACCAATGCACATTGCTCTATTCGCATCGCTCACCCGCACTTGCCGACATCATGCGAAGCCTTATGTTCCACTCCGACAACATGATGGCCGAGGCAACTCTTCGAGCCCTCACTCCCGGGCGAACTCGCAAGGAAGCACTGGCCGAGCAAAGTCAGATCTGGGCTGACCTCGCGCTTGTACCTTATAAAGTAAACCTTGTTGACGGAAGCGGCCTGTCTCGAAACGACCGGCTGACCGGCAGGTTCATGATGTCGCTCCTTCAGGCAATGTCTCTCGGTGAACAGGGTCGCACATATCAGACCCTTTTCCCCCGCGCCGGTCTTGAAGGAACTCTCAAGTATTTTTTAGCCGAGACACCGTTGGAAGGGCTGGTAGCCATGAAGACAGGCTCGATGAAAGGAGTCCAGAGTTATGCCGGATATCTTTTTGATGAGGAAACGGGGCGGCCTACACATGCCATCGTTTTTATCGCAAACGATTTCCGATGCTCGCGAAGTGCTCTTAAAGGCGCTTTCCAGCGACTCCTTTTAAACCTTTTCGTTCCTCAGGAACAAATTGAAACAAACGAAAATTTCCAAGATAATGAAACCCGATTACTCCCTGCTGATCAGGAAAACGATTGAATTGGAAGGGCTGCTCCGTGTTGCCCTCGAGTCTGATGCCGAACGTCCCGAACTCGCATCGATGCTGGCGGAAAAGAGCGAAGAACTCGCTCAGGCTCTCGCACTTAACGGATTTGCAGAGTCTGAGGTCACGGAGACCGTGACTACGGTCGAGACTCCGGATGAAACGGAAATAAATTCTGTCACCGAAAAGTCGTTTTCGGATCCAATGCCCGAGCAGGAAGAAGAACCGGATTCCGGACAGTTCGTTCAGGAGGATCCCGACGAATATGATGACGATTTCGAAACGACCGAAATGGCTGCTGACAAGGATCAGCTGACAACCCCTGTAAAAGATATTTTCTCCAAACTTCAGCGTCGTGTCGAAGATATCGCGGCCGATTCCTCTGCTCCGAGTCTGATGCAACTTTTCTCGCTCAACGATAAATTCCGTTTCCGCCGCGAACTCTTCGACAACTCCGAAGAGGCTTTCGAGGAAGCCATCACTCAACTCGGATACATGTCCACTATCGACGAAGCAAGCGAATATCTCACCGAGGATCTTTGTCTCGACCCCTCCCGCGATGAAGTCAAGGACTTCATAACCATCCTCGGGCGCCACTTCAGTTGAGACACAATGGCAGGAAAACTATACATCGTGCCTACACCAGTGGGCAATATGGACGACATGACGCCGAGGGCCATAGAAGTACTCCGTCATGTCGACCGTATCTATGCCGAAGACACCCGCACCTCGGCTCCTTTGCTCAAACGGTTTGAGATCGACACCCCCTGTTCAAGTTACCATAAATTCAACGAACATTCGGCCACCGCACCCGTTGTGGACCGACTGCTCGCAGGAGAAAACGTCGCTCTCATCTCCGATGCCGGGACACCGGGCATAAGCGATCCCGGTTTCATGCTTTCGAGAGAATGCCGTCGTCAGGATATAGATGTCGAATGTCTTCCCGGGGCGACAGCCTTTGTCCCGGCTCTTGTCAACTCAGGTCTGCCAACCGATCGGTTCACGTTCGAAGGATTTCTTCCCCCCAAAAAGGGTCGTCGCACCCGTCTCGAGCAGATAGCGGCTTCGACATGCACCTCTGTGGTATATGAATCGCCCCTGCGGCTTGCGAAAACACTTTCGGAAATGGCCGAAATCTGCGGCACCGACCGGGAAGGGTCGGTCTCGAGAGAAATATCGAAAAAATTCGAGACAACCGTCAGAGGCACACTGGGCGAACTGGCAGAATTTTTCTCAACAAACAATCCCAAGGGTGAGATTGTTATAGTTATAGCACCTAAGCCCGACGAAGGGCCCAGGACGCATCGAAACAAGTACAAAAACACCGACGAGGAATCTGACTGAAACACTCTCAGCCCACCTCGGTGACAGACTAAAAACTCAATATCGACAGCAATGAAAATGAAAAAATTCAGCATTGCGGCTGTACTTCTGGCAGCCATCCTCACCGGTTGTAACGGTGACAAACTCCGACAGGCCGAAAACGAGAACGCCCAACTCAAAGGTGATCTCAAAGAGACCCTCGCCACCCAGGACTCTCTCCTGATGCTTGTCAATGATATTCAGGCAGGCATGAACCAGATCAAAGATCTCGAAAAGATCATCTCGACACCGACATCCCTCCAGAACGAGACACCCTCGCGTAAGGAGCAGATTCGCAACGACATCATAGCAATCCAGCAGACCATCCGCGAACGTCAGGAACGCCTTGCTCAACTCGAGGCCCGTCTGTCGAAACTCGGTGCCGAAAACCAGACTCTCCGTTCGACCATCGCGACTCTGAAAGGCCAGATAGCCGATCAGACCACCGAACTTTCCACCCTCACCAACAAACTTGCCGAGGCCAACATCAAGATCGAGGAACTCACTTCGACCGTCACCGGCCTCAACACAGAAGTAGACAGCCTTAGCACTGCTTACAATACCGAAGCCGAAGCACGCGCCATGGCCGAAGCGGAGGCAAAGCGTGCGGAGACTCAACTCAACACAGTCTACTATGCCATCGGCACAAAGAAAGAGCTCAAGGAGAAAGACATTCTCGAGACCGGCTTCCTGCGCAAGAGCAAAGTGATGCCGAGCGATTTCGACAGCAGTTATTTCACGGCCGCCGACAAGCGTAGCCTCACCGAGATCGCTCTCCACAGCAACAAAGCCAAAGTGCTAACCTCTCAGCCCAAAGAATCTTATACGATCGAAGAAGCCGGTGGTCAGAAAGTACTCAAGATAACCAATCCTGCAAAATTCTGGCAGACTTCCAACTATCTGGTTATCCAAGTCGACTGATCCCACTTCCCGAACATCTACGGGGCGCGACTGACCGTCGCGTCCCGTAAGCCATATTTTCAGATTATTCTTACTTTTTCTTTCCAACATCAATTCTATTGTTATTAATATGAAAATTCTTCCAGTAGCCACAGCGCTTTGCATGGGGCTTCCTCTGGCCGTAAACGCCCAGAACCCCGACAGCCGTTTCGACTCCTATCCTACCTATAACGGAGAAGATCTCGAACTGACAGTCGACTCCAGAGGGACCC
>CAMWGM010000007.1 GCA_947173755.1 uncultured Muribaculaceae bacterium | reverse complement strand
CTTACCTTCTGTGCGGGCTCACTCTCTGCCGGTGCTCAGAACGATGTCGTGAAACTCGCCGAAAAGTACGCCGACCGCACCCATTTCGTGCATGCCCGCATCTGCAACGTTCTTCCAGGAGGCGACTTCAAGGAATCCACCCATCTCGACCCGCGTCTCATCGACGTCGTCCGCACTTTTGAACGCCGCCGTCCCGATGTTCCCATGCGTGTCGACCATGCTCCCCTCATGCTCGGCGACGAGAAGATGGGTTATAACGCCGGCTATTCTTTCCACGGCCGCATGCTCGCCCTCGGCATGGTGGGCGGCATCATGGCGACCGTCAACACGGAAAAATAATTCGTAAATTCCCTAAACGCAGAATAATGAATCAGTTATTTTCAGTAAAGGATCAGGTGGTAGTCATCACCGGTGGCACCGGTATCCTGGGCGCTTGCATCGGCCGATATCTCGCTTCCGAAGGCGCCAAGGTGGTCATTATGGGCCGTCGTAAAGAAGAAGGTGACGCAATCGTCAACGACATCAAGGCCGCAGGAGGCGAAGCGATGTTTCTCGTCACTGACGTGCTCAATCAGGAAGTACTCGAGCAGAATCTCGCCGACATTCTCGCACGCTATGGCCGCGTAGATTCCCTTCTCAATGCGGCAGGCGGCAATATGGCAGGTGCCGTGATCGCGCCCACCGCCAACTTCTTCGATGTCAAGATCGAGGCTCTCCGCGGTGTGGTAGACCTCAACCTTATCGGTACACTTCTCCCCACACAGGTCTTCCTCCGTCCGATGGTCGAGGCTGGCAAGGGTTCGATTGTCAACTTCTCGTCGATGACAGCCTTCCGCCCCGTCACCCGCGTACTGGGATATGGCGCTGCAAAAGCAGGCATCTCTAACATCACAGGCTTCCTTGCCAATGAAATCGCGACGAAGTTCACGCCCAACATCCGCGTCAACGCAATCGCTCCCGGTTTCTTCCTGACCAACCAGAACCGCGAACTCCTCACTAATCCCGACGGATCTCTGACCCAGCGCGGCCACGACATTATCCGACAGACCCCCTTCAAACGTTTCGGCGAACCCGAAGAACTCTGCGGAACCATACAGTATCTGATTTCTCAGGCCTCAGCCTTCGTCACCGGCACCGTGGCAGTTGTCGACGGCGGCTTCAACGTCTTCACCCTCTGATCCCAACGTCCCACTCATTTAGTCACTCCGATCCTCGCTCCGGAGTGACTTTTTTATGGGCAGAGGTCAGTTCCTCTTGGCTGTCCGGCAGATCTTTTGTAATTTTGCGCCACTCATCGGAGGGTCAGTAATCGGAATTACAGCGACTGGATAAGATGTCGGGTGCGCCCGGAAACCACTTATCCCGTCGCTGCGTCTGTATATCCCCCGGAACATATCATAAACTCTACATCCTGACATACGATACGAACTATGAAAGCAGCCACAGGTCTCGACTACGCCAACGGAAATATTGGAGTGCTCTTCCGAAAGATATTTCTTCCGACTCTTCTGGGTATGATTTTCAACGCTCTCATCACCATAGTCGACGGTATTTTCGTCGGAAACGGCGTGGGCCCCGACGGAATAGCGGCGGTAAATATCATCGCCCCGCTCTATATGGTCACGACCGGGATAGGTCTGATGCTCGGCATCGGCGCTTCTGTACTCGCCGGAATCGCTCTCGCCGCCAACGACACCCGTAAAGCCTGCACCGTCGTTTCGCAGGCATTCATGACCGGCACACTCGTAATGGCTCTCATAGTCGCCGTCACTCTTATCTTCCCGTCCCGGATATCCCGGTTGCTCGGAAGTTCCGACCATCTTCTGCCTTTCGCCATCGATTATCTATGCTGGCTGATGCCCGGCATTCTGTTTCTGGTCTGGAGTTGCATAGGCATGATGACCATCCGGCTTGACGGATCCCCGAAATATGCCATGCTGATTAATGTCATCCCGGCCATTCTCAACATCATCGGCGATTATGTGCTCATCTTCCCGTGCGGTATGGGGGTCAAGGGAGCGGCAATTGCCACTGCGGGAAGCATCGCAGTGGGAGGACTGATGGCATTGGCATACTTCCACCGTCCCTACGTCATAAAATTAGTGGCAGACACAACCGATTTCGGTCGCAACATAGCCAAGACCGTAGCCGTGGGATCCGCCTCATTCGTCACTGAAATTGCCATGTCTGTCATGATGCTCACGGGAAATTTCATCTTCATGAAAAATTTCGGCGATGCAGGTGTCGCCGCCTACAGCATCGCGTGCTATCTGTTCCCACTGATGTTCATGATGAGTAATGCAGTGGCCCAGTCAGCCCAGCCCATCATCAGTTTTAACTTCGGCAACCACGCATCCGGCCGTGTCACCGCTGCCTTTCGGTTGAGTCTTCGTGTGGCCTTGTTGTGCGGTGCGATCGTGACTACCTGTATTTTCTTCCTGTCTGAAGGTATAGTCGGGCTCTTCATCCCCGTCGATTCCGAAGCGGGCTCGCTCGCAACGGGAGGGCTACCCATATTCTCCTTCTGCGCCATCTTCTTCGCTCTCAACATCGCATTCATCGGCTACTATCAAAGCGTCGGGAAGGCCGTACGAGCTATGACCTACACTCTTTTGCGTGGCGTAATCCTGCTCGTCCCTCTCTTCTTCGTTCTCCCGACGGTTTTCCCAGGATGGGGAATATGGGCCGCTATCCCCGCCTCCGAACTCCTCACATTCCTGATAATTCTCTCCTTGCAGGCGGTCACCCCTAAAAACTTCGGCAAAGGTCGCTTGGCCGATTGACCAAAAATTATTAAATTTGCTCCCTGAAGTGCGTCGTGCCCCGCGCGGCCATAATACTCACCTTTTAGAACGATACTTCATGAAAATACGCTCTGTCCTTCTGCTTCTGGCCATGGTCGTGGCGCTCGCCACATCCGCTCAGACTGACAAAAAACAGTTTCTCACGTTCGGCGTAGCCTTTTACAACCTCGAGAATCTATTCGACACCATCAACAACAACGGCAAATATGATCTTGAGTTCTCGCCCAACGGAAGCCGCCAGTGGACCGCACAGAAATATCAATGCAAACTCGCCAATCTGGCGCGCACCATCTCGTCGATGACCACTCCCGCCACACCCAAAGGTCCCGCCATCATCGGAGTGAGCGAGATCGAGAACCGCTCTGTGCTCGACGACCTCGTCAATCAGCCCGCTCTCCGCAAATGGAATCTTCAGGTGGTTCATCATGACTCTCCCGACCGTCGCGGTGTCGATGTCGGTCTGCTCTATAATCCGCGTCAGTTTCAGGTGATCGATGTCACTAACCACCTTCTCTCCATTCCCTCAAATCCACGCTTCCGTACCCGCGACCAGATGTGTGTCACAGGCATTCTGGCCGGCGATACTGTCAGCATCATCGTCAACCACTGGCCCTCGCGTCTCGGTGGCCGCGAGGAGAGCGCATATCTGCGTGCTGCAGCCGCACAACTTTCGGCCCATATTGCCGACTCCCTATGGGCCATCCGCCCGAATCAGGGTGTCATAATTATGGGTGACCTCAACGACGATCCTCAGGATCAGTCGTGCGCAGGAGTCCTCGGAGCCCAACGCGAGACCGACAATATAGGTCCTCACGGGTTCTTCAACCCCTGGTGGAAAACCCTCGATAACGGCACAGGCACCCTCGCCTACAAAGGTCAGTGGAATCTTTTCGACCAGATCATCGTGTCGGGCACCCTGCTCGGTCGCAATGACGCCGGTCTGCGCTACAGCAACTGCAAGGTGCTCGATTTCCATTTCCTCAAAAATCATCAGGGTTACCCCTTGCGCACATTTGCTTCCGGCAAGTGGCTCAACGGCTACTCCGACCACTTCCCTACCGAAATTTTCCTCGTAAAAGAAATCAAATGAGCGAATCATCACCCAAAAAGCCTTTTGTCATAACCGTCGGACGTCAGTTCGGCAGCGGTGGCCGCGAACTCGGTCGCGAACTTGCTGACCGCCTCGGCATCGCCTATTATGACAAGGAACTCCTGGCCGAAGCATCGAAAAACTCGGGTATCCATCACTCATTTTTCGAGCAGAACGACGAAAAATTCCCCTCATTCCTCCAGGGGCTTTTCTCGTTCAATCTCGGTCACACGCCACAATATTATTATACGGGTCCGTCGGCCATCACTGACGACGGACTCTATAAAGCCATCTCCGATTTTCTCCTCGACCGCGCTGAGAAAGAATCTTTCGTCGTGGTAGGCCGTACCGCCGACTATATTCTACGCGATCATCCGCGCACCGTCAACCTCTTCATCCATGCTCCGGTCGAGGAATGCGTGCGTCGCATCCGTACACGCCAGCCCGAACTCTCCCCCGAAAAGGCCACATCGCTCGCGCGAAAGACAAACAAACTCCGGTCCGACTACTACAACTTTTTCACCGATAAAGAGTGGGGTCATGCCTCGAGTTACGACCTGACTTTCGACTCCTCCCGACTCCCGATAAAGGAGATAGCCGGTGTGGTCGAGACATATCTCCGCGGTCGCAAACTCATCGACTGAACATATAAACCGTGCATACCGAATGATGTACAATGAAATAAAATGTCCCGTCTGTTTCCTCAGGTTACAGACGGGACATTTCCTTTGCAGGTGATAGGTTTCCTTGATCAGCCTCCGAAATTGTCGTAGTGTACGGAGGTCGGATCCACGCCGAGATCGTCGAGCATACGGTTGACGGCGGCACTCATCGGGCCGGGGCCACACATATAGTATTCAATATCCTCGGGATCGGGATGATCCTTGAGATAGGTCTCATAGATAACCTGATGAACGAATCCGGCTGTATATTTCACCCCGGCGGCATCGGCTGCGGGATCGGGACGGTCGAGAGCGAGATGGAACTTGAAGTTGGGGAACTCCTTTTCCAACTGCAGGAAATCGTCGAGATAGAACACTTCGTTGAGCGCGCGTGCACCGTAGAAATAGTTCATCACGCGGTCGCGGGTGTCGAGTGTCTTCGTCAGCCACATGATCTGGGCACGCAGCGGAGCCATTCCGGCACCGCCGCCGATCCACATCATCTCGGCCTTCGAGTCGACAATGGGATGGAAGTCTCCGTAGGGACCCGACATCATCACCTTGTCGCCCGGTTTGAGTGTGAAGATATAACTTGACGCGATGCCGGGCATCACATCCTGAAATCCTACTTCGGGTTTCGGTTTGAAAGGAGGTGTCGCAATTCTGACGGTCAGCATGAAGCGGTCTCCCTCCTCGGGATAGTTGGCCATTGAATATGCACGTACGGTCGTCTCCGTGTTGCGGCACTTGAGCGTAAAGAGTCCGAATTTTTCCCATGACGGCAGATATTCGTCACCGATCGAGGCCTTGTCGATATCCTTGTCATAATCCATTTCGTAGGCCGGAATCTTGATCTGCGCATACGAGCCGGGGATGAAGTTCATGTGGGCACCCTCGGGGAGTGCTACAATAAACTCCTTGATAAAAGTGGCCACATTCTTGTTGGACACCACAGTGCATTCCCACTCCTTGACATCGAGGGCCGAGGCCGGTATTCCGACCGAAGCGTTCTCCTTGATCTTCACCTGGCATCCGAGACGCCAGTGATCCTGCTGCTGCTTGCGTGAGAAGTGAACCTTCTCGGTGGGAAGAATATCGCCTCCCCCTTCGAACACCTGACATTTGCACTGTCCGCACGAACCTTTGCCTCCGCATGCCGAGGGAAGGAAAATGTTGACATCGGCCAGCGAAGAGAGAAGCGATTTGCCTCCCTGCACCTTAACCTGTTTGTCGCCGCCGTTGATCGTTATCGTGACGTCGCCTGAATGTACGAGGAAACGTTTTGCCACGAGCAGCATCACCACGAGCACCAGTGTGATGATAAGAAATATCAGTACGCCTGTTATGATTGTGAGCATAGTCGTTGTGATGTTTTAGATTTTAATACCGAGGAAACTCATGAAGGCAATGCCCATCAGAGCCGTGAGGATGAATGTGATGCCCACGCCACGCAGCGGACGGGGAATATTGCTGTAGGTCTCCAGACGTTCGCGGATAGCAGCGATGGCCGTGATGGCCAAGAGCCAGCCGAGACCCCATCCGCCGCCGGCACACACTGCCGTCCACACCGAAGGGAAGTCGCGCTGCTGCATGAAAAGCGAACCGCCTAGGATGGCGCAGTTCACCGCGATCAGCGGCAGGAAAATGCCGAGTTGCGAGTAAAGCGCCGGACTGTATTTCTCGACGGCCATCTCCACGAGCTGGGTCATTGAGGCGATCACCGCGATAAACATTATGAGCGAGAGGAAGCTCAGGTCGACAGTCGCATACTCGGGCCCGAGCCATTTGAGCGCACCTGCACGAAGCACATAATTCTCGAGCAGATAGTTGACGGGGAGCGTCACCACAAGCATGAATGTCACCGCGATTCCGAGTCCGAAGGCAGTCTTGACGTTTTTCGACACAGCGATAAACGAACACATGCCCAGGAAGTAGGCGAAAATCATGTTGTCGACAAATATCGACCTTATGAAGATATTGAAATTTTCCATAATCTGTTTCTTTGTGGTCGTTTAAGGCGGTTAGGGTTCCTGAAGATCTTTGTTATAACTGCGCTGGACCCAGATGATGCATGCCACGACAATCAGAGCCATCGGAGGAAGAATCATCAGACCGTTGTTGACATATCCGGCATCATAGAACGACTGCGGAACCACCTGATAGCCCAGGAGAGTACCCGATCCGAGAAGTTCACGGAAGAAACCGACGATGACGAGGATGATCGCATATCCCAGCCCGTTGCCCACTCCGTCGAGAAACGATGGCCATGGTTTGTTGGCCATGGCGAACGCCTCCAGACGCCCCATGAGGATACAGTTGGTGATGATCAGACCGATGAACACCGACAGTTGCTTGGAAGCGTCATAGGCATAAGCCTTGAGCACCTGATCGACTATAACCACGAGGCCCGCGACTACCACGAGCTGGACGATGATACGGATATTGGTAGGGATAGTGTTGCGCAGGAGCGAGATAATGACATTGGCAAACGCCAGAACGGCAATCACGGAGATGCCCATGACGATGGCGGGCTCAAGTTTGGCCGTCACTGCCAGAACTGAACAGATACCGAGGATCTGCACCACGACGGGGTTGTTGCGCGACAGCGGGTTGAGCAACACCTCTGAATTTTTAACTTTTTCTGCCATGATTGCTTCTATTTGAGGTCAGAGTTTTCACCCTCGGCGAGAGAGCGTAGGAATTTCTTGTAGGGAGTGAGGCAGTTGTCGAGCATGGCGCCGACACCTTTCGAGGTGATGGTGCCTCCGGAAATACCGTCCACGTAGTCGGCTCCGTCGGTCGGGACCATACCTTTCTTCACCACCTCGATCGGCTGGAACTTGCCCTCCTTGAAGAGGTGACGTCCTTCAAACTGGTCGCTGAACGCCGGTTTCTCGATTTCGGCACCCAGACCTGGAGTCTCACCCTGATGAGCGAAATATGCGCCATAGATTGTCGAACCGTCGCCATCCACGGCCACATATCCCCAGATCGGGCCCCAGAGACCGGCGCCATAGACAGGAAGGATATATTTGCGGCTACCGTCGGCGAGCGTGCAGACATATACGGGAAGCAGACGTCGCGACGTCGCAACCTTTGATTCCGTAGCCACATCGACACCGAAGGCCTCCTCGCCCTCTACCTTGTCGCCCTTCTCGTCGATGACGAACGACGATGTGATATACTTGTTGAAGTCGGCCACCACTTCAGTCTTGTCAGGCGTGATGCGGGCCGCAGCCAGGATCTGACTCATTTTGTCGGCCGCCACATTTTCCTGCTGGCGGGGCTTGAGCGAGAGGGCTGTCCAGGCAAGAGCCGTGCCGACCACGATCACCAGGACGATGATGTAGATCAGCGTGTATGTATTGCTTTGCTTGTTCATAGTCTTAGGAATTGACACGTTTTTTCATTCTTGCCATTCGGCGCGACACGTTGGCCTGAACAACGCAGTAGTCGATCAGCGGAGCAAGTGCGTTGGCCAGCAGTACTGCCAGCATGGCTCCCTCAGGATAGCCGTTGTTGTAGACGCGGATCAGCACGGCCACTACGCCTACGAGCAGACCGTAGATATATTTGCCTGTCCCGGTTCGTGCTGCCGTGACGGGATCGGTGGCCATGAATACTGCCGCGAAAGCGAAACCGCCATAGAGCAACTGGTCGAGAGGCGAGAGGAATGACCCGGGATAGGTGGGTGTCTGGAAGATATTCGCAATCCAGCCCATTGCCAGACCACCGACAATTACACTGAGCATTATACGCCACGAAGCGATACCTGTGGCAAGAAGGATCACGGCTCCGATGAGCACACAGAGTGTCGAGGTCTCGCCCATCGATCCGGGAATAAGACCGAGGAAGGCATCCCATGTCGAGATTACTTTGTCCTGCAGATTGAGCACCTCCAGACGATCGCCGGCGAATGTGGCTATCTGACCGAGAGGAGTTGCCCCGGTGAAAGTGTCGGGCAGGTCATAGCCGAGCCCGAAGATCTTGCCTGATGCCACAAACACTTTGTCGCCGCTCATCTGTGCGGGATAGGCGAAGAAGAGGAACGCGCGGGTGACAAGCGCCACGTTGAAAACGTTGTAACCGGTTCCGCCGAACACCTCCTTGACGAAAATCACCGAGAAGGCCGTAGCGACAGCCAGCATCCACAGCGGTGTCTCGATCGGGCAGATGAGAGGTATCAGGATACCGGTCACGAGAAATCCTTCCTGGATTTCCTCATGACGCATCTGCGCCACCGTGAATTCAATGCCGAGGCCCACCACATAAGCCACGATGATGCGGGGAAGCACGGCAAAGAAACCATAGAAGAATGTCGGCCAGAAGGGGATGGTAGAGGCTCCGGCTGCCACGGCATTCTGATAGCCCGTGTTATACATTCCGAAGAGGAGGCACGGCAGGAGCGACACCACCACTATGATCATGATGCGCTTCGAATCGAGGGCATCGTGGATATTTACCCCCGACTGCGATGTTGACGACGGTGTGAAGAGAAATGTCTCGAAACCGTCGAACACGCTCTCGAAGTTATGCAGTTTTCCACCCTCCTGAAAATGCGGGCGGAGACTGTCGAGATACTTGCGAAGTGATTGCATGTGTTCTATTTAATGTGTGAATTAATTGTTACGTGTCACGCTTCGATCTCGCCGCGGAGATAGTCGAGAGCCTCGCGGACGATCTTCTGGAGTTCGAGTTTCGACGGATCGGCATACTCGGCCAGCGCGAAGTCTTCGGGAGCCACTTCATAGATACCGAGGGCCTCCATGCGGTCGATGTCGCGCGCGAGAATCGCTTTGATAAGATATTCGGGCATGATGTCCATCGGCACTAGATCGTCGTAGACTCCCGACATGATCATGGCGCGGCGTCCTCCGTTCAGTCGGGCGTCGGGCGAGAACTTCCTGCCTCCGATTTTCGAGAGGAAGGCACGGCTGACGCTCATTTTGTCAGGGCTCATCGAGGCCCAGCCCATGAACTCGTGACGGTCGTCACCCTCGGCGATAAGTGTGATCTGGCGGTAGGGGAAACGCAGGAAACCATCCTCGGGTACGGGAATACCTGTCAGGACATTTCCCGAAATAATTCTCACATGGTGGTCAGACGTGACAGACATTCCGGCGAGAATATCCTTGACGGCTGTACCCTCAGGCACTCTGACCCGTTTTGGCGAAGAAGCCTCCGGACCTGTTACGGCCACGGTGCATTCGGTGTCGACGATTCCTTTGGTATAGAGTGCGCCGATACGCGCGAGCGTGACGATGTCGAGTGTCCAGATGATCTCACCCTTGTTGACAGGGGCGATATTGGCGGCCTGTACACCCGCATTGCCGGCAGGATGGAGCGGAGTGAACTCAGCCATCTCGGCTTCTTCTATATCGGGGAGTGTTGACCCGGTGGCCACGCTTATGTAAATCTTTCCGTCGGTGAGTTTACCGAGAGCCTTGACACCTGCATCGAGGTCTTCCTTGCGGTCAGCAACGAGAGTATCGAGATTCTGAGCAAGCGGAGCAGTGTCCATAGCCGTGATGAAGATATCACGCGGACGGTCACCCGGGAACGGAATCACGTCATAGGGACGGCGGCGCATCTGCGCCCAGAGTCCCGAGGCTTTGATGCGTCCCGCTATCTCTGCCGGGTCTGTCGGTGTTCCGGCTTCAAATCTCACGGCCGACGGGGCCTCGGAGACCGGCTCCACAACGACTCGCTCGATCTTGCGGCGCGGTCCGCGGACGACGGCTCTGACCACACCCCCTGCGGGCGCTACCAGTTTCACCTCTTCGTCAGCCTTATGATGCATCAGAGGAGCCCCCTGCGCTACAATGTCACCCTCCTTCACGTCAAGTTTCGGAAGAAAGCCCGGGTAATCGTCAGGCACCATCGCTACCGCCGAGATATGGTCGGGGCTGACGGCAGGCGTGCCCGGATCAACCGCTCCTTCGAGCGACAGATTGAGACCCTTGCGCAACTTGTAAGTCTTTCTCATTTCGGAATAATCTATTGTTGAGGTAAGTCCTATAATTTCACTGAGGGAGAAAACATATCTCCGCGCGTGTAAGCCACAAAATTAATAAAAAATTTAAACTTATTGACAATTCTCAAAAAATGTTGACGAAAAAAACTTCACAACAGGTTAAAAGCGAAATAAAAGACAAAAAACTTCGCGACGTGGCGCAAAAAATGCACAAAAACGTTTGCACAACACAAAATTTCCTTTTAAATTTGCAATGTCGTTCCGTCACGCCCGCGTGCCGGAGCAACGCGACACCATGAAAAAGTCAACTACTCTCATGTCCTCTCTTAATCATCATCTTCTCAAGAAAACATCAGAATTCTACTCCTGACCATCACATGACGCTCAGCCGGGAAGCCGGAGGAGCGGAACGTGGCGGCCGGTTATACATATATAATATAATAAGCAAAAACAATTTTTTTAAACTTAATCATAAACCAACACTCTTTCAGTAATTATGGACGCTCAAAAGCCCACCACCAAGCCCGTTGCGGCTGCAAAGACCGGTAGCAACGTCTCCGGTATCAAGAACGCCTTCCTGGTGATTCTCGCTTGCTTCGTTGTTGCTCTCTGCCTCTTCATGTTCTGGTTCGGTCACGAATCACACTTCGAAGAAGGTCACCCCATCGACCTCTGGGGTACCATCTACAAAGGCGGCTTCATCGTGCCTATCCTCCAGACCCTCTTCCTCACCGTGATCGTGCTCTCTGTAGAGCGTTGGATCGCCATCTCTTCCGCTAAGGGCAAAGGCTCCATCGAGAAGTTTGTTTCCGGCGTTAAGGCTTGCCTCACCAAGAACGACATCGAAGGCGCTATGAAACTCTGCTCGACCCAGAAGGGTTCGGTTGCTGCCGTTGTCGCTGCCGCTCTCAAGAGCTACGCTGAAATGGACGCCAACACCGTTCTTTCAAAAGAGCAGAAGGTTGCCAACCTTCAGAAGACTGTTGAAGAGGCTACCGCTCTCGAAATGCCCGCTCTCCAGCAGAACCTCCCCATCGTCGCTACCCTCACCACCCTCGGTACTCTCGTCGGTCTTCTCGGTACTGTGATGGGTATGATCAAATCGTTCCAGGCTCTCGCCGCTTCGGGTGCTCCTGACTCAACCGAACTCTCGACCGGTATCTCTGAGGCTCTTATCAACACCGCCTTCGGTATCGCAACCGGTGCATTCGCTGTAATCTCCTACAACTTCTACACCAACAAGATCGATAACCTCACCTACGCTATCGACGAGATCGGTTACTCAATCGTTCAGACATTCAACGCTACCCACTGATTTCCCGTTACCCTATCTAAGGTTTCAAAAACAATCCAAAACCCTCTTTAAAGATATCGTAATATGGGAAAAGTAAAAATGAAGAGAAAGAGCACCCTCATCGACATGACCGCGATGAGTGACGTGACTGTGCTTCTGCTTACTTTCTTCATGTTGACATCTACATTCCTTCAGAAAGAGCCTGTCACCGTGCTCACACCTTCTTCGGTTTCCGAGCAGAAGGTGCCCACCGCCAACCTGGCGTCGGTGCTTGTCTCTCCCGAAGGTAAAGTCTTCATCTCGATCGCCGGCGATGCCGATGCCGAGACCAAGGATACCTGGGGATCGGAAGCGCTCCGCAAGACCATCCTTGAAGAAGCCGTAAAGCTCTACAACAAGCAGCACCCCACGAAACCCATCGCGCTCACACAGCAGCAGGTGGATGCTTTCTCGAAAATCAACATGTTCGGCGTGCCTTTCCAGGCACTCCCCGCGTTCCTCTCTATGTCGCAGACCGACCAGGACAAGGTCATCTCTGACATGAGCCGCGCTGACGTAGGTATCCCCGTCAACGACAACAAAGACATGGAGCGCCTCAACGAGTTCCAGATCTGGATGCGTGCCATCTACAACTCAGGCAACGACAACCTCCAGAAAGCCATGAAGAAAGGCGAGGGCATCGCCGTGAAGGCCGACAAGGACACCCCCTATTCGACCGTCCATGATGTGCTCGACAATCTCCAGACGCTCAAGATGAACCGTTTCAGCATCATGACAGCTTTAAAAACTGAGCAAGAATAATCATTATGGCACAAATCGAACAATCAGACGGCGGCAAAAAGAAAAAAGGCGCCCAGAAAAAGATGTCGATCCATGTGGACTTCACTCCCATGGTTGACATGAATATGCTTCTGATTACATTCTTCATGCTTTGTACCACTATGATTAAGTCGCAGACTCTCACCATCTCGCTGCCCTCCAACGAGAAGGTCGAGCAGAATCAGATGAACAAAGCCAAGGAATCTGAAGCAATCACCCTCATCCTGACCACTGACCGCAACGCCAACGGCGATGTCAAGAAGGACGAAAACGGCAAGCCCATCAACACCGTTTACTACTATGAAGGTATGGCCGACTATACCGATGCCAACGGCGACGGTATCCTCGACAACAACAAACTCAAGGCTGAGCACTTCGTAGGCAACGACGGCAAGATCCAGCAGGGTATCCGCAAAATCCTTCACGACCGCAACAAGGCTGTACTTGACAAAATCGAGGTTGAGAAAACCAGATGGCGCAACAAGGAGTTCGCTCCCGGCAATTCCGCCGCCAACGATTCCATCTATCAGGCACGTGCACGCGAGATCCGCAACGACTCCACGCTCACCCGTCCTGTCGTCATCATCAAGGCCACTCCCGAGGCTTCATGGGAAAGCCTTATCTCGGCTCTCGACGAGATGCAGATCAATCAGATCTCTCGTTATCAGATTGACAACATCAACAAGGCCGACTCAGTTCTCATTCTTGACTATCTGGCCAAGAATCCTAAAAAGTAATTCATTGATGTAAGATATATTGTTTAACCCGAAAATCTCTACGAATTATGGCAAAAGATGTAGATCTTTCATCAAATGAATGGATTGATATAGTATTCGAAGGTAAGAATAAGGACTTCGGCGCCTACGAACTCCGCCGCCAGTCGGCCAAACGCCACAACAAGGCTATGGTCGTGATCATCATCGTCCTCTTCCTCATCGGTGTCATCGGTCTCCTCGCCAACACCGTCCTCCAGCAGGCTGAAAGCAAGCCCGAGGACCAGATCGAGCAGGCAATGATCGACTACTCAGCCGAAGACGAACAGGAAGAAGAAGATCAGGAGGAAGAGCAGCAGCGCGTAGAAGAGCAGCAGCCTGAGGCACTCCCCGAGGAAATCCTCAACACCGTCAAGGCTACCGAACTCCAGATCACCCGCGACGAAGAAGTAGTCGAGGAGATCAAGAGCCAGGACGAACTTAAGGAAACCGATACTGCTGTGGGTACAACCGACTTCGACAAGGGTACTGACGACCTCAACGTTGTGAAGGAACACAAGAATGAGATTATCGTCGAAGAGAAGAAGCCCGAACCTGTCGACGACGACAAAGTCTTCGATATCGTCGAGCAGAAACCTCAGTTCCCCGGTGGTGAAGCCGCCCTCCTCAAGTATGTTGCCGAACACCTCCGCTATCCCGCTATGGCTCAGGAAAACGGTATTCAGGGTCGCGTTGTCGTTCAGTTCGTTGTCACCAAGAACGGTTCTGTCGGCGAAGTGAAAGTGGTACGCTCAAAGGATCCCGATCTCGACAAGGAAGCAGTCCGCGTCGTGAAGAGCCTCCCGAAATTCGTGCCCGGCAAGATGAACGGTCACTCCGTGAACGTGTGGTACACACTGCCCATCACCTTCAAACTCCAGGGTGTCTGATCTTCCCTGATCAATTAGAATCTCCGTCGGTTTAATTCCGGCTCATTCATCGACCTCCGTGAAAATTCACGGAGGTCTTTTTTTGCCTTAATCTACGCCATAATTTCAGGAAAATTTCGTATATTTGTTTTTAATATGGCGAAAATCAACAGTGCAACGGTGCAACGCGTTCTCGACGCGGCTGAAATCCTAGATGTGGTCGGCGACTTCGTCTCGCTCAAGCGTAAGGGTGCCAACTGGGTTGGGCTCTGTCCGTTCCACAACGACCGTTCACCATCGTTCTATGTCTCCAAGGCGAAAAATCTCTGCAAATGTTTCGCGTGTGGCGAAGGTGGCAGCCCGGTCAACTTCATCATGAAACATGAGCAACTCAACTTCTCGGAAGCGATCCGCTATCTCGCTCAGAAATATAACATAGAGATCGAGGAGCACGAGATGACCGACGAAGAGCGCCGAGCCCAATCGAAACGGGAGAACATGCTTGCCGTCAACGAATTCGCGATGCGTTACTTCGAAAACTATCTCCACGACAGCGCGGAGGGACGGGACATCGGAGGCAGTTATTTCCGTTACCGCGGCATCAACGACGTCATTCTCAAGAAATTCCACCGTGGTTTCGCCCCCGAGGGTAAAGACAGTTTCTCGAAAGCGGCTCTCGAGCGCGGCTACAGCGAAGATTATCTCGTTGAGACAGGCCTCACAACCCGCACCGAGGATGGCCGTTATTTCGACCGCTTCCGCGGACGCGTTATCTACCCTATTTTTTCTCTGTCGGGAAAACCGGTGGCCTTCGGAGGACGTACGCTCAAGACCGAAAAGACCATCGCCAAATATGTTAACTCTCCCGAGAGCGACATCTACTCGAAACGGCGCGAACTCTACGGACTCTTTCAGGCAAAAGGCGCTATTACGAAAGCCGACAAGGTCTACATGGTCGAAGGCTACATGGATGTGCTTTCTATGGCCCAGGCCGGGATAGAGAATGTTGTGGCATCATCGGGAACAGCGTTGACCGTCGAACAGGTAAGACTCCTGAAACGTTTCGCGAAAAAAGTCACTCTTATCTACGACTCCGACACCGCCGGCATCAAAGCATCGGTGAGAGGTATCGACATTCTGCTCAAGGAAGGACTCGACATCAAAGTCTTGCTCCTCCCCGAAGGGGAAGACCCCGACTCGTTCGCCCAGAAACATCCTGCCACCGAGGTCGAGGCCTACATCGCTGCACACGAGCAGGATTTCGTCACCTTCATCGCTGGGCTCAGGATCAATGAGATCAAAAACGATCCCGTGGCACGAGCCGAGGCAGTCACTCACATAGTCAAGACCATAGCACTTATCCCCGACGAGATCCGTCGCAGCATCTATGTGCAGGAATGTTCGCGCCTGATGGGGATGAGCGAACAAATCCTCCAGCGCGAAGTCGGAAAATACTTCAATCAGTATGCGCAGAACGAGCGCGAGGAGCGTCAGCGGCAGCAGCAACGACAACAATTGCGGACTGAAGCACCTGCATCGCCTGCCGTCGCGACCGTTCCCGACGACATTCCCCCGGATTTTATTCCCGAAGAAGCATATGTCGACACTCCTCCCACCGTCCGGACGCCTGCCTCGTCACCCGAGGAGCGCCGGCGCGCGCTCCTGCGTCCTGCCGAGGAGGAACTGATGAGGCTAGTGGTAAGATATGCCAACTTTCCGTTCGTCAATGAGGTAGACGAAGAGGGCAACACCACTCCCCTCACGGTGATCCGCTTCATCACCGAAGAACTTTCCGCCGACAACATCTACCTCTCCAATCCCGATCTCTCACTCCTGCTGGAGACGGCCGTGGCGACATCGTCGGCAACCTTCGAGAGCGACCGCCGTGCCGAAAGTGAACGCCTCGGGAAAATACGATCCGAACAGATCGACAAAGGTATCGAGGAGATACGCGCCTCCGCTTCAGACATCAATTCAATCCGGTCGAAGGAAGAGATGCTTCTGGCGGCTGCCGACGCAGCCTATGAGGAGGGCATTAACGATTTCGACACACTCTACGTCAGCAAGCGTCTCTGCTCGTCGCCCGACGATACGGTGCGCCGCCTTGCCACCGATTTCACCGTCGAACAGCATCAGCTCAGCAAGATGCACACCAAGTATGCCCGTATCGAAACCGAACGCGACCAGTTGCCCGACCTTCTGCCGCGCATGATCCACGTGCTTAAAGACACCATAATCAGTGTGCGCATCGCCGACCTCCGCGATCAGATCAAGGAGTGCGCCTCTGATGTCGAGCGCGTCTATTCGCTTATGCGCGCCATGCGCGAGATGGAACTCCAGCGGTCTTCACTGGCCAAACTGCTCGGCGACCGCGTCATATCTCCGCGCCGATGAAACTTTTATGCGTCTCAATGTGTTATATGTCTATATGTTACGATAAAAATACACGTTAAGACTATGGCTACAGAAAATCCCAACACCAATCTCCTTCAGATATACGCATCTTCTTTCCGAAAAAACTGGCAACTCCCCGCTATTTCCGAATTCGGGTCGGCCGATGTGATGAGTTACGGCGATCTCGCCCGACGCATAGCCGCCACCCACATGCTTTTCCGCCAACTCGGCCTGAAGCGTGGAGATAAGGTGGCGCTTATGGGCAAGAATTCAATGACATGGATTGAAATCTATATGGCCACCATCACCTACGGCGCAGTGATAGTCCCTGTGCTCCACGATTTCAATCCCATTGATGCCCAGCACATCATAGTTCATTCGGAGAGCGTGCTCCTCTTTGTCAACGAGTCAATCTTCGAGCATATCGACTTCGAAGGTATCCCCAACGTCCGTGCCGTCTTCTCGCTCGAACGCCGCGCCGTGCTCGACGAACGCGATAACGTCAATGCCTCAAAGACTATCAGTCAACTCAACGAGCGCATGAAACGCAAATATCCAGCCGGCTTCACACCCGATGATATCGACTATCCTCTGTTGCCGAAGGACACCGTCATTGAAATCAATTACACATCGGGGACGACCGGATTTTCAAAAGGCGTCATGCTTACTCTCGACAATCTTGCCGGCAACGTCATCTTCGGCATCAACTCGCGTCTGCACTACAGCGGCTCGCGCGCACTGGCTTTCCTCCCGCTCGCCCATGCCTACGGTTGTGCGTTCGACATGCTCGTACCGCTGGCAGTCGGAACACATATCACTGTTCTCGGCAAACTCCCCACCCCGCGTCTCCTCCTCAAAGCCTTTACCGAGGTGAAACCCAACCTGATCATCACCGTTCCGCTAATTCTGGAGAAAATCTACCGCAACAAACTCCGGCCTGTGCTCGAGAAGACTTCCGTCCGCGCCCTACTCAAACTGCCCGGTGTCAACAAACTGATCTACCGCAAGATCCGCCGACAGCTCGTCGAGGCATTCGGAGGCGAATTCGAGGAGGTCATCGTCGGTGGCGCGCCCCTCAACCGCGAAGTCGAGGAGTTCCTTCACC